>NZ_LJOQ01000091.1:0-35199 GCF_001672255.1 Anabaena sp. AL09 | reverse complement strand
GTATTGCGTTTTGTAAAATGGCTGAAACTCAATCAGAATATCGCATTGAGACAACTTTACATACCGTTACATACCTTTAAATTTTCCTGTTTACCTACTTAATTTAGTTCTGACTACTAACCGCTGAAAGCTGCTATATGCCTTTACAGTCGTTCAGGAATTAGGTATGGTTTGAAACGTGAGAAAATGAGTTTAAAAAATTGGTAGTAGCAAAATTTGACAATATGAGTGGTAAATTAATTGTATTTGAAGGGGTAGAAGGTTGTGGTAAAACTACTCAGATGCAACTGTGTTCTCAGTGGCTAGAAAGTTTAAATATATCTGTGGTGCTGACTCGTGAACCGGGGGGAACAGAGTTAGGAAAGGATTTACGGATGTTATTATTGGAAAAGTCACCCAACAAGCCTGTGGGGGAAGTGACGGAACTGTTATTGTATGCTGCGGATAGGGCGCAACACATTGAAGAGGAATTGAAACCTAATTTAGCCATAGGGAAGTATATTTTGTGTGATCGCTATACTGATTCTACTATTGCCTATCAAGGTTATGGCAGGGGTTTAAGTATGAGTATAATTAATCAACTTAATCAAATTGCTACTGGTGGTTTAGCTAGTGATTTAACTATTTGGTTAGATGTAGATGTGGAGATAGGGCTGTCTCGCAAACGTGGACAAGCTAAATTAGACAGGATTGAACAAGAAACAATTGCTTTTCATCGGCGGGTACAGCGGGGATATACGGAGTTAGCTGTATCTTATCCGGCTCGAATTGTACGGATAGATGGGAATAATAGTCAAGAAAATGTGCAACAAAGTATACAGGAAATTTTACATAATCGCCTGTTTTCATAATTTATGTTCTCACCATTAGTCGGACAACAGCAAGCAGTAGAATTACTAACTCAGTCTGTTAAACAAAATCGAGTTGCACCTGCTTATATGTTTGTAGGTGCAGATGGTGTAGGTAGAAGTTTAGCAGCCCGGTGTTTTATTGAATTACTTTTTTCCAGTTCTGTAGCACCTGATCAAATTCCCCTTTTACAAAATCGGATTCGTCAAAGAAATCATCCGGCTTTATTGTGGGTAGAACCAACTTATCAATTTCAAGGACAAAGACTTACACCAGCAGAAGCAGCAGAAAAGGGCGTTAAACGCAAAGCCCCACCAGTGATTCGTTTGGAACAAATTCGAGAAATTACGCAATTTCTTTCTCGGCCACCGTTGGCAGCAGAGAGAAATATCATAGTCCTAGAACAAGCGGAAACAATGGCGGAATCTGCGGCTAATGCGTTGTTAAAAACTTTGGAAGAACCGGGAAAAGCGACATTAATTTTAATTGCCCCTTCACCAGAATCTGTGTTACCAACTTTAGTATCCCGTTGTCAAAAGATTCCTTTTTATCGGTTGGATATTGCTGTGATGAGTCAGGTATTGACGCAAACAGGAAATGCCGAAATTTTGCAACATCCAGAGGTTTTAAATATAGCCGCAGGTAGTCCAGGAAATGCGATTTTATCTTATCAACAATTACAAAAGATTCCTAGCGAGTTCATCGCCCAGGTGAAAAAAATCCCGACTTCTTACCGTCATGCTTTAGAACTAGCCAAGAAAATTGATAAAGAATTAGATACTGAAGCTCAATTATGGTTAATTGATTATCTGCAACAATACTATTGGCAACAAATACATGAACCAAAAATTATTCAACAGTTAGAAAAAACTCGGAAAAATTTACTTTGTTATGCTCAACCTCGCTTGGTTTGGGAATGTACGTTTTTAGCCTTATTTCAGATATCGCAAATATAGTTAATTTCTGTAGTTAATTTCTGTTGACAATTTCCTTCCTGGGAATATTCACAACCCGTTTGAAACTAGCAACTTCACCTGCAATACTTTTGTTGACTTCTAATGAGGTACAAACTTGAATTATGAAACTCTTGTAGTGCGGGCATCTTGCCCGCGTGAGCGAGACGCTCACACTACAGTCCATCATTTTTATCTTGACAGACTACTAGTACCGCAGGGCGGAAGTCAAAAGTCAAAAGTCAAAACTAATATACCATAAGCTTTTTGGCGATTTAATATGGTTGCTTTATTTACGCCGTGATGTACTAGTCAATGTCCTGGAAAAGTGCTGACACATTATCTCTTTTAAGTATTAATACGCTAGTAAAAATTCTGAATACATGAAATTTATGGTTACGATATTTTTTAAGTATTTTTAATGTTTTATTAACAATTAGGGTTAATTAACAGTAGTCGAACAGCTAACAATTGTTAGCTTTTGTTAGCTTTTTTGGATCGGATTCAATAGAATTAATTTCTTGCAAAGTTTGCCACCCAGCATACCACTGGGAATTATCTTGTAATAATTTAGCATTTAACCAAAAGCGCACTTGAGGATCACAAGCTGCTACCATTTCTGCATATACCCATTTACCCTGATTTTTACGGTTAACAACCTGAAAATGTCGCCAGCCATCAACTTTTTGTTGTGCAGTCCATTTAGAACCCAGTAGGTAAGGAAATTTTTGTTTTTTAGTCATTTGTCAATTGTTAGTTGTCGGTTGTCGGTTGTGAAGAACTTTCTTTTTTCACCCCTTACCCGTTACCTATTACGCATCATTTATTAAGTTTTATATCAGGTATTTTCTAATTTAAAAATATTTACTAATTCAGCAGTGATGATGACTATGAGAATGTTGTTCCCTCCGATACTTCAGATCGTGAACCTTTTTCTTTATTGTCAGGTTTTTATCTCAATTCAGTAAAAGTTCAACCCAGAAATGCTGAAGAGGAATTAGACTTGATGATTGTATCAAACATTTTACCTCTCAGGATGGGTTTATGGCTTTCTTTGATAGTTTTACCGATTCGATCAAACAAAAGTGGCTGCAATTCTTTCAAGCCAATCGTGAATGGATTACGCTTCAGATGACTGTTGAATCAGTTTATACCCCTGATGGCGGCAAGCGACCTTCTTCTTACCTTATCCTGGGAGTCATTAATGCTCTAGAACCGAAATTGGCCCAGCTAATGCTTCCCTTTGCCAAACTGAATCCAGATGCGGATACTTTAATTGAAGTTCTGAATTTACATTTTGACCCCGATATTGCCCTTGGTAATCGTCTCAGTCCTACAGTAGAACCACAGATGTACTCCCGTCAGCAGGCTGTGGTCATGGTGGATGGCCCTGAACCAGAAGCGGAATCTTTCTCAATCCCTGAGATGAGTCTGAATGAGTTGCGAAACGAAACACAAGCGACTTGGGCTGTAGAACAAGATGATGATGGCTTTGGTGATATTTCCTTATCTGATGAAGATATTGCCCATGACTCAGAAGCAATGGGTAATTTCGGTCATGTTTCCTTTACTTCCATGTCTTTAACTGATGAAAGCAATGATCAGAGCCTTAATAGCCTCACTTCAGTTGGTGAAAATCCCTTTGGGGAAATACCTGATAATGCTTTTACTGGGCTGAATACATCTGCAGAAAATGGATTTGATGATGTAGTTTCGGACATCTGGGGTGATGAAACTTCGTTTCAGAATTGTGACGACAATTTGGAAGAACTGCCATCTGAGGTTTTTAATGAATCAGAAATGGCTCGTCTCTTCCCCAACAATTAATTGTTGAAGGTGGCGATAGGAAGCAGGGGATCAGGGGGCTTTCTATCAGGGTGAAAACCGGTTTTTAGTACCCATTCCCCAATACCCAATCATCTACTTTCCAATTTCCAAAAATTCAGAATTGTGGAAAAAATAGAGTTCGTTAAGACCTAGCGTGGCAGTTCCCAGAAGTAGCCTTAGTTAAATCTGTTCGTGGTGATTCTGGTAAACCCGTTGAATTGGTGAGGATGCCAGTAGAAATTAAAGCAGTCAAGCTCTTATTCAAAGAACTGGTTTTAGCTATAAAACTTCTAGAATGAACAAAGAACTCATCATTTGTTCAATTATTAATTAATATTTATCAATACACTATGACGAGCAGCGAACTGGAGCGGTACTACAGAATTTTAGAATTAGAGCTAGGGGCCACACTTGAAGAAATCAACCAGGCTTATAAAGATTTAGTGTTTGTTTGGCACCCGGACCGCCTCCCCAAAGACAACCTGCGCTTACAAAACAAGGCACATGAGAAGCTGAAATTATTTAATGAAGCTCGTGATAAATTGCGCTCTCTCCGGAATAAACAGCCCACTCCCGCTTATTCTCCACCACCTCAAGCCGATAAACCATCATCTACATACTCTTACTCACCACAAAAAACCTATCAACAACCACAGGCAAATTCAGATTTAAGTGGTAAAGATTTTAGCCACGCTAATTTGAGTAATCGGGATTTATCAGGAAGAAACTTGAGTTACGCAAATTTAAGCGGTTCTAATCTCAGTGATACTTTTATGCACAAGGTGATTCTCAGAGGTGCGGATTTGTCAGAAGCCAATTTATTTAGAGCTAACTTACTGTTAGCAGATTTAAGAGATGCCAATTTACGCTCGGCTAATTTGATTGGTGCGGATCTTAGCGGTGCTGACTTGCGGGGTGCTGACTTGACAGGGGCGAGAATTCGTTCAGGCGATCGCCTGCTGGTAAAATTAATTGGTGCTAAATTAACTGGAGCAATCATGCCAGATGGTATAATTCATAACTAAAAACGACTTGAGAGGATAAAAAGTAAAAAGTAAGTTAAAATTACTTACAAACTAAATCACCAGTGAGTAACAGTTCCTAGCCACTGAAATTAATAATATAGCCATACTCCATAATATGTGAGAGAATCTATTTCCTGCTGCTTGAGTGCATCAGTCAAGTTTAAATAGAAAATAGGGCTGCTATACAAAATTTAATTATCAATGTGGCTTCCTGCTCCCGTTATACATCTGAATAGGTAGGAAAATTTAAAGTTAGACTAATACTTATTAGCCAAAAGCTTCTGGATTCCTGTACTATTGATGATTGACTGGTAATTGTTAAAAATAAATTATTTTAGTTTTATTAATGATCATGAACATTGCAATTATTGGCTGTGGTTATGTCGGTTGTGCCGTTAGCAAATATTGGCAGTCAAATAGTAATTTTATGCTGACGGCAACTACCACTAATCCCCAAAGGATATCTACTTTAGAAGCAGTAGCACAAAGGGTTATTGTCACTTCAGGTAATGATCTAGAAAGCTTGAAAGCTGTATTAAAAAATCAAGAAGTTATCTTATTAAGTGTCGGCGCAAAAACCGCTGATTCTTATGAAGAAACTTATGTAAACACTGCCAAAAATCTAGTTTCTCTCCTCCCCCAATTTCCTAATATTCACCAAGTAATATATACAGGTAGTTATTCAATTTATGGAGATAGAAACGGTGTATGGGTAGACGAAGAAAGCCCACCAGCACCAGCTAATCGCAATTCTCAACTACTGCGAAAAACAGAAGATATATTATTAACAGCAAATAATGACAATACCCGCGTTTGTATTTTACGTTTAGGAGGTATTTATGGACCCGGTAGAGAACTGGTAAAACTATTTAGTAGAGCGTCAGGAACAACCCGTCCTGGTAATGGGGAAGATATCAGCAATTGGATTCATCTTGATGACATTGTTAGTACAATAGAATTTGCTCGTGAGCAGCGCTTACAAGGTATTTATAATCTTGTAGATGATAGTCATCTCACGAATAAAGAATTACTTAATAATGTGATGACAAAAAATAATTTACCTAATGTTATTTGGGATGCAGATAATAAAAATACCCGCCCATATAATGCCTGGGTGTCCAATCAAAAACTGAAAGATGCTGGATATCAATTCATTCATCCTCACATGATTTTTTAGTTACTATTAAAAATTGCCATCATGTCATCATCTACAATCAGCAACTCCACAGCATCTCCAACCCAGTATTATAGTTGGCAAAACTACCGCTGTGCTTATGAAATTCATCAACCTCTCAATTCTACTGCTTCAGGTATTCCGTTACTTTTAATTCATCCTATCGGAGTAGGATTATCACGGCAATTTTGGCAGCGATTTTGCCGAGAATGGTATGATAAAAAGCACCAAAATCTTATTTATAATCCCGACTTATTGGGATGTGGTGAAAGTGATATGCCAGCTTTAGCGCATACACCAATTAACTGGGCAAAACAGTTAGAACACTTCTTGCAAACTGTGGTTAAACAACCCGTTATTATCGTAGTCCAAGGAGCTTTATTACCCGTTGCCATTGAATTAGTGAAATTGGAAAAAGACTTAATTGCTGGGTTAGTATTATCTGATCCTACATCTCGTCCAGTTATTACTAAAAATGCCCCCAAATGGCAACAGAACTTACTTTGGAGCATTTTTACATCTCCCATAGGTAATGCTTTTTTCCGCTATGCCCGTACCCGCAAATTTTTATATTCTTTCTCTGTTGAAAAATTGTTTGCTGTTAGTGAAAACGTTGATGATGAATGGCTAAATACTCTCATAGCAGATGCCAAAAATATGCGAGGGCGTTATGCTGTATTTGCTTTTTTAGCGAGATTTTGGCAAAGAGATTACAGTAGTGATATTGCCTCAATTCCGCACCCGACATTATTGGTTGTCGGAGAACAAGCTCGCGGTATTAGTAAAGAAAGTAAACCAGAAGCTCCCGACGAACGATTAGCATATTATCTGAATTGCTTACCTCAAAGTCAGGGAGTAAAAATCATTGGCAAAAATGTCATGCCCTATGAATATACTCAGGCATTTGTTCAGGCAGTATCTCCATTTATAGCTGATATTTCCTGATAATTAAGATGAGATTTTTAATTGCCACTGCTATTTGAAATTTCATGATTTATGCACAGTAGGAGTTAAGCTGATTAAATCATCAATATTCCGTTTCATTGTTGTGCAAATTGCGTCTAAAGGTAAGTCATTTTCATCATAACCAAAGGGATTTTCTATTTCTAAACCAATGGCTTCAATACCTAATAACGTAAAGCTAACCAAAGCAGAAATTAACCCAGTCCACCAGCCAAGACTCTGAACTATTTGAAATGGCAAGAGGAAGCAATACAGTAATAATAATTGTTTAAGGTGAATAGCATAAGCTAGAGGCATTGGTGTTCTTAAAATTCGTTCACAAGAACCTAAATTATCTACCAAGATATTTAATAATTCCTGTAGAGATGTCAATTGATAACTATTAATGCAATGACGATTGTATTGCTGTTGTAAATAATCGCTAATCCAAAAAGCTATTTCTAAAGGAGGATTATTCATAATCTTTAATTTTATATAGTAAGAGTTTGGCATTAATTCTTCTAAATCATTATTGATAGGCTCACCTCGTAAATGTAGTTTTGTCGCTACGCCAAAAGCCACAAGTAAGTTTAAGGCATCAATTTTATTATTTTTATCCTCTGGTTCTTTTTCATCAATAGATACCCATATTTGTCTGGCTAAATTACGGGTAGTATTGACTATTGCCCCCCAGCATTTTCTCCCTTCCCAAAAGCGATCATAAGCTGTATTCGTGCGAAATACTAATAATAAACCTAAAACAATACTGGGAATAACAGTCCCTAAAATTGGCTGAGAAACGGGAATTTGAAGATGATAAAGTAGAGAAATTAAAACTCCAAAAGCACCACATAACAGCACCCGTTTGTAGATAGCAGCAATGACTGAACCTTTAATTTGTAGAGCGATTTCAAACCATTGCGGTTTTTTCTGTACCATAAAACTCTCTGATATATTCAATATGAAATCCAAGTAGGTGGGCGGAGGAAAATCAAAATATATTTCGTTTTGTGGAATGGCTAAAACTCAACCACAATAACGCATAGAGGCAAATTTACATATTGTTACAAGTTTTGTTTATCTCCCGTCCACTTACTTAATATACAGGCAATTGTTACACCTACAAATACCTAATTAACGTTTTAAAATACCTGGCGACAAAAGCACCGCCAGGATAATATTAATGACCAGCTTCTTGAATTAAACTATCCAATTCTTGCTGCATTTTGCTTTTGACTAATTCATAGCATTCGTTCACATAAATGCGATCGCTTGCGGCTTCTTTTCCATACCTTGCAAACACAATCGGGGGACAAACCTTAGTATAGATAGGCACGGGCAAAGGAATATTCGGCCAAGGTCCAAAAGCCAATCCCCAAGGTAATCCCAGATAAACAGGAAACACCAAAGGATCTATCCCAAACAGCCAAGGCATCCCCATTTTATGAAATTGCTGCATAATTTCATATATGTCAGCCAAGACAATCAGAGTATCATGTGATCCCCAGGAAATTGCTGGTATAATCGGGACATTTTCCCGGAGTGCCAACTTAATAAACCCCTTCCGTTGGGCAAAATAAATTTTATCCCGCATTGCATGAGGTCGAAACACATCCTCAGCGCCACCAGGATAGACTAAGACACTAGCGCCAGCCCGCAAAGCCTTGTAAGCCATTTTCGGATGCGCTCTCACTGCACCAGCCTTCATCGCCATTTCCGCCGCCGGTGGGAACACATCCCAAACTTTAGGGTGCATCAAACCATAAATCGGTCTTTTCACACTAAAGCGACGTAACCAATCATATAACATCATGGATGTGTCCGGAGAAGCCAGTCCGCCATTATGAGAACCGACAATGAGAATTTTTTCATCTGGGACATTTTCCCAGCCACTGGTTTGGACTCGAAAATAGAAGTTATATAACAAGCCTAGTATAGGCATCATAGACTCGATGAACTTTGGATCTCGTTGATCCAAAGACCACCCTGTGTTAGTGTTTTGAGGATGTTTTAATTTGAACATCAGGAAATTTTATCAGGATTTATACGGATGGAACAACCCGTTGTTTTTCAGTTTTATCAAGCCTAACGCAATCCTCCCATTCTTTCCCGCACTCTGAAGCAGTAATTCAGATATAAGTAGTCGGGCAAAATAAATTTCAGATTCAGGAGAGAGAACAGGAAAGGAATACAGAGATTTCTGTTTATGAAAAAAATGTGCAATTAATTTTGTTCAGTTACTTGCATGATACTTTTTAGGCATCCTCTCCGCTTACAAATATTCTTAATTTAGTCAATTACAGCCTTAGTTTTGAAAATATCCCATAGGAACTCCATCTGATTGCCTTCGTCTTGAGAATATAGACTATTCAAGATTAGTATATTCATAAATTGCGTTATCAACATTTAAGGTCATAGAAATAACATGAAAACTTTCAGGATATTTACAGTTGTTCCCGTCGGGTTAACCATGAGTTTATTGCTGACTCAGTCCAGTTTTGCCCAACCCCCACAACCCCCAACTACTAAAATTAAAAATCCTCTTGATATAGACCCCATAACTTTAACTGGTATCTCTGGAGGACAGGCAAAAACTGATTGCGGGTATACTTCCACTACACCCAGTCAAGTAATTGAAGTGACAGAGCCACTACCTTATCTACAGTTAACAGTAGAGGCTGAAGGACAGCCAACACTATTGGTTGAGGGACCAGGAGGGCGCTTCTGTGTACTCGGTAATGATGATATTGCGAGTAAACCAAAACATTCTGGCTACTGGACAGTAGGCAAATACTCAGTGTATGTGGGTGAATTGTCGAAACAAAAGTACAACTATACCATTTCCATTTCACAACACCAAAAATAGCGATTTTAGCTTTGTCTCCCCAATCCTATCCAGAAATTTAGATTTTGAGAGTCTAACATATCGTATTTTTGGCAACAAATTGGACTCCTAACATGATATTGGTATTACAGTGACTCAATAAAATTTTTGAGGGGAAATATGTTTAAAAGACTAATTGGTGTTGTTGTTGCTACTATTTTGCTGACATTACAGATGGTTGTCGGTACTGCAACAGCAATGCAACTAGATGAAGCTATCCGTACGGTATCATTAAATGATCAAGGTGATACCGTCGTTCTCAGTTTAAAACAAGTCAAAGAAGGCAAAAGATTATTTAATTTTGCTTGCGCTCAATGCCATGCTGGTGGTGTAACTAAGACTAACCAAAACGTGGGACTTGACCCAGAAGCTTTGACAGGAGCTTTACCTAAACGCAATAATATTGTAGGTTTGGTGGACTATCTCAAAAATCCCACTACCTATGATGGTGAAACCGAGATTTCCGAAATCCACCCCAGTATCAAGAGTGCGGATATTTTCCCACAAATGCGAAATCTGACGGAAGATGACTTGGTGGCTATCTCTGGACATATTCTCTTACAACCAAAAGTTGTTGGGGCTAAATGGGGTGGCGGTAAAATTTATTACTAAATTATTCCCGTAGGCTTGATTCTATAGGTAGGGGTAAAGCAAAAACTAAACCCCTACTACTTTACTAATTTCTCAGTTGTACAGGCATAGCTAAATAGGTCATTTTCAAACCACCCAAAGGCGTGAAAATTACTGGAGTTAAACTTTGATTTAAGTGCATTTGAATTTCTGAAGATGGTAATTCCTTCAAACCTTCCATCAGATATTTGACATTAAAAGCAATGTCTATATCTTCTCCAGATATTTGGGCTGGCATTGATTCTGTACCACTACCAACATCTTGGGCTTCACAAGATAAAGTAATTTCTTGATTGGCATGATCAATACTGACTTTGACAATATTATTTTTCTGATCTGCTAATACAGCAATTCGTTCCAAAGTGCTGATAAATTGCTTTCTTTCTAATGTGACTTGGCGTTCAAATTGCCGAGGAATTAATTGCCGATAAGCGGGATATTGTCCTTCTAAAGTGCGGCTGGTTAACCGTTGATTTTGCCAAGCAAAGACAACTTGCCCTTGATCAAGATAGACAGCTACAGTTTCTTCTGATGTAGAATTATGTCCTAACATCCGTTGTAGCTCTCGTAATGCTCTTGCAGGTACTGTCACCTCTACCTGTTCGCTTCCCTCCACAGGACGCTCATTAGTAGTTTCCAAAACTGCTAAACGGTGTCCGTCCGTGGCTGCAAATTCTAAAGTATCTTGTTTCAGGGTTAAATGTACACCTGTGAGGACTTGCTTGGTTTCATCTGAACTGGTAGCAAATAAAGAACCTTTCAACCCTTCAATTAGTGCCGCTGTAGTGAGAGTAATTGCTTCGGCGTTTTCAATCACGGGTAATTCGGGAAATTCTTCTGCCCCCATAGCCCGCACTTGATAACGTCCACTTTTGGGTTTGAGAGTAACAATTATACCTTCTCCAGTATTATCTCCTGATTGGTCATCAAGGGTAATTTCCCCTTCTGGTAAGCGAGAGGTGATATCTACAAGCAGTTTGGCAGGGAGAGCAATTGTCCCACCTTCTAATACCTCAGCAGTAAAACTGGTACGGATACCTAAACTGAGGTCAAAGGCTGTTAAACTGACTTGATTAGTTTCGGCATCTGCTTGTAATAAAATATTGGCAAGGACAGGGTGAGTTGGTCTGGACGGGACTGCACGACTGACGAGGGAAAGATTGCTACTAAGATCACTTTGAGAACAGATTAATTTCATCTTTAAAATAAATAATCAGAGAATGGGTAATTGGTAATTGTAATCGGTAATGGGTAATTGGGTGATTAACCGATTTCCCCATTACTTCGTAATCCTAACTGCTCAAAGCCTTGATAAACCGTTGCAAACTCTTAAACACACTGGGTTTTCTCGTAGGTGTAGCGTCCGTAGTGTTTTCCGTTTGTCCCCCCATCAGAATCGCGTCTAATTCATCACCGGAGGGTTTTTTAGGGAGTTCGGCAACTTTTTGATATTCACCCTCTGTTTCTAGCCATACTTCCCATAGTCCAGGGTAGCAGCGGAAAAGGGCAGATTCATCATCTACAGGACGGATATAGTAACAAGATTCGATGGTACTAATGAAGCGACGACGGGTTTCTCTGGCTGTGTAACCAATACCAACTACGCTGGAATCTTCTAGCCTGGGTGTTAACATGATGACGGGACGTTCCCCAATCAGTTCACACAACTTTTCTAATTGTGGGACTTCTACGGAGGTGGGAGCAATAAATAGGAAAATTTCATCTTCTGGCTGAATTTTCGCTTCTAAAGATGCAGCCCTACCTGTACCGATATCGGAAATTTTGAATTGGGCATCTGTCCAATCACGACGGGCTAATGCAGCCGCACCAGCATCAGCAAAGAAGACTTTGAGACGGGATTCATATTCAGTGAACAGGGGAAGAAACTGTTCTGCAACTGTCATGAATTTGAGTTCTGGAAATAATAACTCAACTTGAATCCGAGTCATACCATCAGCTAAAGCTGATTTTACCGCTTCGGTTGATTGAGCGATCGCATCTTCTAAGGTTTTGGGTAGTTCAGCCATAGTTTACAAAGTCTCTATATCAATCTTTAATTATCTCACTATAGTTATTATTAAGAGTTGTTTCTAAAGTTATTTTCTGCAAACCTTTTTCTAAAGCTACTGAAAAACAGATAAAATCTGAGTAATTAGCACATTGTCTCACATGATTTTCAATGACGCGATTTATTCATGACCAATTTTCAAAGGACTATTTAGAAGAATTACTCAAACCCTATGGAGAAATTCAAGCACCTAGTCGCGTTGCGGCAGAAGTTCGAGAAATAGATGTATTATTTTCGCCTTTTTCTCCACAAAATGCTAGTTTAGAAACATTAGGGTTATTGGGAAAGATGGCAACTAAACCTGCAATCTTTGAACCTTTTCGCAATCCAGCAGCCAAAGAAGAAATATGTGATTGTCTGTTAAAATTACTGGAAGTGCGGAGTGCATTACAACGAGAAGCAAACCGCAATAAAACTTCTATTCAAAATATAGAAGTCCCGCAATTATGGATTCTCACTCCTACTGCATCTTCCACTATCCTCTCAGGATTTGGTGCAACTCAAAAACCAGATTGGGTTGCAGGAGTATATTTTTTACCTGAGTATTTACGGACAGTCATCGTGGCCTTGCATCAGTTACCATGTACTCAAGAAACATTGTGGTTGAGAGTATTGGGACGGGGGACTGTTCAAAAACAGGCAATTGATGAATTAGCAGCATTACCGGCAAATCATCCATTTCGGAAAGTGACGCTAGAATTGCTATACAACCTCCAAAAAAACTTGAACATTAATCAACAAATAGAAACAGATGATAGGGAGTTAGTGATGAGATTAGCACCGCTTTATCAAGAAGACAGAGAAAAAGCTAGACAAGAAGGACAGCAACTAGGAAAACAACAAGGAAAACAAGAAGGACAGCAACAAGGAGAACAACAGATAATTCTCCGGTTATTAAAGCGCCGATTTGGGGAACTTGAATTATCTTTAATAGGGCAAATTCAAGGATTATCTACTGATGAATTGGAATCATTAGGAGATGTATTATTAGATTTTTCAAAAGTTGGTGATTTAGAAGTTTGGTTAAGGGAAAAAGCCAGCCAACAATAGTGATTCTCTAATTATTGAGAATGGCACATCTGGTAAAAAAGTAGAGACGTTCCATGGAACGTCTCTACAAAGGTTTTAGAAAGCGGATATTTAATTTCTTCTGGAAATTAACTTCATACTAGACATAGTTTCCGATTTAACAATAAATCTGCTATGATAGTTGACTGTGGCATTTGCTCCTAGTCTTGGTGCTTACCGCCCATTTAGCATTTTAAACCATTCGTCCGCCTAAGACTGAAGCCGTGATTGGCGACAGGCCGATGTTATTTTTGGAGTTCTATGTCTTTTTCTAATCTCGGCTTGTCCCCTGAAATTGTCCGTGCTGTCACTGAGCGGGGATATAGTCAACCTACACCAATCCAGAAACAGGCTATCCCTGTGGTATTAGCTGGTGGTGATATTATGGCTGGAGCGCAAACGGGTACTGGTAAAACTGCCAGCTTCACTTTGCCGCTGTTGCATCGGTTATCTGCAAATAAGAACGTTCCCAATCATTCTACTGGATTTTCCCCAATTCGGGCGTTAATTCTGACACCTACCCGTGAACTCGCTGCACAGGTGCAAGAAAGTGTTCGTGATTATGGTAAATACTTAAATCTGAATTCAATGGTGATGTTTGGGGGAGTCAGTATTGGTCCCCAAAAACAGAAATTGCGAACCCGCATAGATATCTTGGTTTCCACCCCAGGACGATTGTTAGATCATGTTCAACAAGGGACTCTGAACTTGTCCCGTGTGGAAGTGTTGGTACTGGATGAAGCAGACCGAATGCTGGACATGGGCTTTATTAATGATATTCGCCGCATTCTTTCGCTTTTGCCCAAACAACGCCAGAATTTGCTGTTTTTTGCGACATTCTCAGATAAGGTGAAAACTCTCGCGGCTGGGTTAGTACATAACCCGACAATGATTGAAGTTGCACGCCGGAACGTAACTGCGGCAACGATATCACAGAAAGTTTATCATGTTGACCGCGATCGCAAGCGGCAATTACTTTCTCATCTGATTCGGGAAAACAAATGGTATCAAGTATTAGTGTTTAGCCGCACCAAGCATGGCGCTGACCGGTTGGTGAAGCAGTTGGGTGAAGACCGCATTCAAGCGATGGCTATTCACGGTAATAAGAGTCAGGGAGCGCGAACTCACGCTTTAGCTAAGTTCAAAGATGGGACCTTGCAGGTATTGGTAGCAACGGATATTGCTGCGCGTGGTCTTGATATTAGCGAACTACCTCACGTTATTAATTACGATTTACCCAATGTCCCAGAGGATTATGTGCATCGCATTGGTCGGACTGGACGCGCTGGTGCGGAAGGTCAAGCGATATCTCTTGTATGTGTTGATGAACATCACTTATTAGCGGATATTGAAAAACTAATTGAGCAGCGTTTACCGAAAGAAGTGGTAGATGGTTTTGGAGTCAACCCAGAAATTAAAGCTGAACCAATTCCCAATGGACGCAAAGCTCCTTCTGGTGGTGGTGGAAATCAGCGGACTCGTCGTTCTGCTCCTAAATCTGCTTCTTCAAAATCACCTAGACAACCTTCTTCACGCACAGCCGCAGGGGATAAAAAGCCCGGTTCTAGTTCTCCTACACCACGTCGTACTGGTAAACGTAGGTAATGGCTGATTTACTTAGAGGGTGTTTGAAAAGTTATGGTTGATGTATCAAATATTTTTTACCCCACCCTAACCCTCCTATTGTTTCCCCCCTTTACAAGGGGGGACTAAGGGGGGTAGCAATGTGATGAAAATTACGGAATACCACTTTTCAAACATCCTCTTAGACAAGCAGCAGCTATAACTAATCCCCGCAAGGGGACGGAAACATTAAAAATTACCAACATTTGGTGATAATTGGAAGTTGACAATTATCAATTATCACCTCTTGTTTAAATTACTTTTGCGGCTTGAGTTCAGAAATAGAAGATTCTTTAAATTCTGTCAGACTAAACAGCGATAAGATTTCACTCCACTCCTGCTGATAAGTAGTCCGATTTTCTGCCAACTTACTCAAAGTTTCATACCAGATATTATTTTCCGCATAGAGAACATATTGTTCTTGAGAACTGGTTTTCTTTAGTTGCTCTACAAGTTTAGCACTTGGTTCGACTCTTTTAATCCAACCATCAATAGTAATATTAGTTTGTGAACCTTGATCATTCACACAAGCAATTTTGAAAAACCAACGATATCGTTCTCCTGCTAATAGTGGTTTTTCGGTAGTAGGAAGACTAAAATGGACAATCCCTTTTTTATCAGGTAAAGGGAATAAAAGTGGTTTTTGCAAAACAGATTTTCTTTTTTCATTTAATAATCTAAATTGTCCTTGGGGAGATTGAGAAGTTCTATCAAATGGGATATAAAACCAGAATTCAGGATAATCCTTAGTAGTTAATCCTTCATTACTTTGAGGAACTAAGGCCATGAGGCTTTTGTCGCTGATTTGCGAACATTGAGAACGAGTTGCTCCACCTCTAGACCGTCCAGAAGCGTTTCCTTCAGCTTTGTTATTAAAGAGACCGTCAAAAATTGAAGCCTGTACAGGAGACACCAAAGATAGCAGACTACTAGAGAAAATCGTTGTCAAGGTGCAGACTAAAACAGTTCGAGAAAAAAGTGATAATTGTTGACGTTTCATAGGTAGATATCTGGTGAAATAAGTCTTTTATAGTTTACAATGGAACTATCACAGGTGTTATACTTAAAAGTAAACTCATATGGACTTTGTTATTTTAGATACTGAGGGTAAACCAAATTTAACTGAATTAGCTATTGTTGATAGTCAAGGTGTGGTAATTTATGAAGGTTTCTGTGATGGTAATTCTCATGGGTTTCAGAATGTTTTAAATCTCAAAAGTCTCAAAACCTTATTAACAGAATTTCTGACTATTGTTGAAAATAAAAAAATTATTTGTCACTATGCAGAACATGATATTGATATCCTCAAGCATAGTTTTCGACAAGTTGATTTACCTTGGCAAAATTTACAATTTGATTGTACTTGGATTTTGGCAAAAGACTGTTTTCCAAATTTAGAAAGTTATTCTTTAGAGTATCTGAGTAAATATTTGAATCTGCGAGCTAATAATCAATATTTTCTGCCGAATATGGCACATACCGCTAGTTATGATGCCACATTTACTTATCATCTTTATAGAAAGATAATGTTAGAAAATCTCAAAAAACAACCTAATCCCTTTACTAGCAGTCGAGTTGATACTCCTTTTCAGCATCATCCAGATTATGCTGATACTTATCATCGAGAATTTCAGATTTTACAAACTGCTTTAAATAATATTAAATTAGATCCTAATCATCAGAGTAAAGGTGTAGTTGTTATTGGAGAACCAGGTACTGGTAAAACTCATTTAATGATGCGACTTGCTAATGAGAGATTATCAAGTAATAGATTACTGTTTATTCGTCAACCTAATAATGCTCAATCTGTACTTTATCATATTTATAGTAGAATTTTAGAATCTCTAGTGGAAAAAGCAGGTAATTTACCTCAATTATACTCTTTAATTATTAACACTTTTCGGAAAATAGTTAGTCTTAATGATAGAGATGTTACACAAAAAGATATAGATATTTTAAAAGCCTTATATGATTTAGAAGATAATAGTATTAGTGCTTTAAGTAAAGAAAATACACAACGAAAACGAGAATATTGGCAATATATAGAAAAGACGATTAATGAATGGTGGATGAGTAATTATGCTCCGGGTAGTTTTGCTTTATCTATCATTAAAGGCATGGTTAAATATTGCAGTTATACAGATTATAAATATAGAAATATTACCACTCGTTGGTTAGCAGGAAATGTTTTAACTGACGAAGAAGCTGAAACCGTTGGTTTACCAAATTGGGGAGAAGAAATTAGTAAAGAAGCTTTTTCTTTAGAAGCTATTTCAGTTTTAGGTAAATTATCTGTTTTAGATGAACCTTTAATTATTATTTTTGATCAATTAGAAGGTTTAGGACTTCCTCACAATCAAGAAATCTTGTTAAATTTTGGGGAAGCTATCAAAGAAATTTTCACTCATATTCCCAATAGTTTAATTATTTTGAATTTATTTCCTGATAGGTGGGAAAAATTTCAAACAACATTTGATCAATCTATTATTGGGAGAGTATCTCAATATCAGGTTTCTTTACGTCAACCGACAGAAGCGGAAGTTAAATCTATTCTCAAAGTGAAAATACAAACTGTAGATATTACCTTAGAACAGTTATTTTTACCTGAAGATTTAGATGATATCTTAGGAAAGAAACCTATTCGTGCGGCTTTAAATCGTGCGGCTAAATACTATGACTATAGAGTTAATGGAATTCCTTTTCCAGAGGAAAGAAAACCAATTCGGGAGTTAGATAGTAATGAAAAAATAGAACAGCAATTAAAATTTTTACAGCAACAGCAACAAACATCAATGGAAGTTTTAAGTCAGCTAATTCAAGCTATACAATCACCTAATGCTGTTGATTTAAGCAACTTACAGAATAGATTAGCAACTTATTTATCTGGTGAAACTACAATTCCCGTAAATCCTGTAATTGAATATCTCAATGAACATAGAATTGAGTTAGAACAAAAATATCATAATCCATCTATTATTAGTGATGGTGATGATGTTGGTAAGTTGAGGAATATTGCTGAAGCTTTAACTCATATCCAGTCGTTTAAATTAACACAATATCGTTTAGGGAAAAAGGTATTACCAGAACATATTGTCATAGAAAAGGGTAATCAATATCATGTTATTGCTTTTTTAGAAATTAGTGGTACTCCCTTTACGAGTCGGATTAGTAATTTTAATGAATTAGTTATTAATAATTCTCAAAGCCAATTTTATTTAATCAGAGATGAACGTCAACCAGGCATTACTGCTAAAGTCGGTAAAGAAAGAATACAACAACTTAAAAATAGTGCTAATGGGAATTTTGTTCTCTTCAATAAAGAAGATAGAATTCTCTTTGATTTGATTTATGATCTAATTATCAGTATTCATAACAAAGATTTAGATATAGATTTGGAATCAGCTTTAACTTTTGTTACCAATCATCAAGAATGGTATCACTGGATATTTACAAAGTTTGGTTTTACTCCACCCAAAAAATAAAATCATCATCTCGTTCCTATGCTCTGCATGGGAATGAATGTAGGAAGACTCTGGCTTCCTTTGTACTTGAGGCAGAGCCTCAATGATAGCATTCCTAGTCAGAGACTAGGAACGAGATGAAAGGTTACAAATAACGTAATCTGTAAGTTAGATAAAAAACTCCACTTCCTGTAGCAATCAAGGATAAAGCCGGGGGAACTAAAGGAACCCAACCGCTTTGGGATACCATAATCACAGCGCAAGCGGTGTAAAGGACAGCAACAGAGCCAACCATACCCATAACTAGATAAGAGGTGCGATTAAGTCGCCAACAAACGATACCACCGACCAAAGACCAGCCAAAAATCCAAGGGATTTCATAATCAAAAGGCCACCACCAAATCAAGGGACGATTATCCAAGACAGCGCTGAGAATCTGGCTAATCATTTGTCCATGCAATGTCACCCCTGGCACATCCCCATAGGGCGTATTCCAATAATCTGCTTGTCGGAATTGTCTGTCTGTGAAGCCAACTAAAATAATCCGATTTTTAATCTTTTCCGCTGGTACTTTGTTGTTCAGAACATCTAAAATATTGACTCTGGGGGCAAACTTATCAGCATCACCCTGATAAACGCGATATTTCAGCATGGTTTGATAACCTTGAAGCTGGTTGTTATTAAACCCTGAATAGCCACCACCATTGCCCGTTAGTAGGGGAATCGCGGTTTTTCCAAAGGCCATGTCTTGATCATATTCTCTCGTTTCTGGATTTAAAGGAGAAATATATTTATGACCTTTTGCTTCCAGATAAAGACGCGCAATTACTAAACTCAAAGCTTCCTGAACATTGCAATATTTAGGTTCTGATTTTTGCATCATGTAATGTCTGCGAACAAAGCGAGCGCCTTGAGAATCATCATCCACCAAATCACTAAATCCAACCCGTTCTAATGGCACTTCTGGGGGATGTTTAAAGCCCGGAATATTTTGACCACGTTCATTGATATAACTGTTTTTACACAATGCAATAAAGTTTGTCGTTTCTCGGAGACGTTTACCCAAACCGCCTTCTGCTGGAAAATTCCGAATGAAATCTAAACTAATCATACTGGGTTGATTTGGGGAGAGGATTTTCAGTAAATCATCCACAGCAGCATCAGCAATTGAACCTCTTCCTTGTTGATATTTCGGGTTTTCGTTCATCCTATCAATGCTTTCAGGATCAACATCCACCATCAAAAATCGTTCATCTTGTGGTTCATTAGGACGTAGCCGCGCTACTTGGTCATAAGCCGCTAATTCTAATGGCTGCATGAACCCCAACAACCGCGCTATGAACATGAAAATTGTTACACTTAAACTAGTTAATAATACGCTGCGAAGTTTAATTTTGCGATAGGGAAGAGCGCGACTAGCAGTAAGATATTCTAGCTGGAGGTTGGTGGGACTTGGTTGTTTGTTTTCAGACTCTTTTAGCCATTCCTCAGACGCTGCTAAATCTTTTCCCCGTACCAAGAAACTATCATCACGTTTCTGCTGTTCCCATTCTTTAGACTTGAGCAATAAACGAGTGTGATTTTTGGCATAATCTGGATCTGCATCCAAGGTTCTGGTTAATTCCCCAAAATTGGTGAGAAAATCGCCGCCATGTTTGCGAAAATCAATCCATTGTACTTTTGCTAAACTAGGGTGAAGACTATCAATATCAACGGGTAAATACAAAACTGTGACAATACGCTTATTCAGTTTAATTGCATATTCCACTTCTGTCGCGCAATAGTTGGAACTAATCGAATTAGGAGAAATAATGAATAAGAAATTGTTAGCAAGTTCAATTCCCTTGTACATTTCTTCCTCAAAATCAGTCCCAGAGATGATGCTTTCCTGATCAAACCAGGTAGTTTTATTTTGAATTTGCAGTGTATCGTTGAGTTTACGGGCAAAGTCTGCATCAGCATTAGAGTAGGAAACAAATACATCTAAAACCGCATTGGGTGGTTGCTTGAGACTTTCCGCAATGAATTCTTCTTGTATAGGTAAAGACGGTTGCTGTGTTTTTGGTTTTGCTACCTTTAACCAAGCTTCTGCATTACGAAGATCGTTATTCCGCACCAAAATACTAGGATTACGTTTTTGTCGTTCCCACTTTAAAGCCTTTGTCAGAATCAGTTTGTGCTGTTGGTAATAAGCCGCATCTTGATGGAGAATATTAATTAAATTATCGGTATCAGCCGATTCTTTGCCCTCTTCTTCCTTGTCGGTAAAGTCTATGAATTGGATATTACGCAATTCTTGGGGAATTTGATCTAAGTCTAATGGTTGTATTAATAGGGGAATAATCCGCTTTTTTAGGGACAACGCATAGGTAAGTTCCTGTTGACAATATTCTGATGCTAAAGAGGATGGAGCCATGAGAAACACCAGATTATCTGCTTCCTCAATCCCGCGATTAACGGCTTCTTGAAAATCTGTTCCAGTTTGAATATCAGTTTTATTTGTCCAAACTGTGAAGCTTTCCCGCATTAAGGTTTTAGCAATTTTCTCCATAAACTCCCGTTCCTTATCCGAATAGGAAAGGAACACCTGAGTCATCAAATTATTAGCGTTTTTAACACTTTGACAAATAAAAGCACAATGTAAATCCGTGGGTTCACAAGGTGGCTGTTCCTCTTTGAACCTGATTTTTAGCCATTTTTCCGCCTCTACTCGTTCATCGCCAATTAAGAGGCAACTGGATTGTTGTTGCTCCCGTTCCCACTCCAGAGCCTTGGCTAAAAAATAGGTATGTTGATGCACATATTCTTGATGACGAGTCAACAGTTCTAATAATCCCGTAAAGGATTGCTCAAAGTCATCTATACCTTCACGGAAATATACCCAGTTAATCTTGCCGATAGCCGGGTGCATATTAGGGAAACTAGAATGCAATCCCTTTGATTTATATATCTCCCACTCGCTGGGATCTTTGCCGGGGTTACGTTGCTGCCAAATTTCTTCGGTAATTTGCTCTACGTGCAGCAAGGGAATAATCCGTTTGTTGCGCTTGAGTGCTAGGTCAATTTCTTTACCACAATATGGTGAGTTAATGGAATGGGGGGCGATAATAAAGAGAAAATTATCTGATGTTTCGATGCCATCATCAATTTGCTTCTGGAAATCTACACCGAGAGGAATATCATTTTGGTCAAACCAAATTTCTAGTTTTTCTTCTCTGAGTCGCTTATGAAGTTTGGTAGCAAAGGCTTTGCTATCGGCTCTACCATAAGATATAAATGCACCTTGAAAATCGTTCATTAATCCCCTGAGTGGTAAATACAAATATTACTAATTTTATGTTTATACTCTAAAAATGAGGCATTTCGATACTTAAGTCTCAGAAATCATGAAATTTTAGATTTTAGTTTTTGCTGATTAGACATCTTTGAAAAAGGATGTAGAGACGTTCCATGGAACGTCTCTACTAAAATCCAAAATTTAAAGCCAACTTCCAACTAATACGTAAGGGGCCCAAAAACGCGGATGGTCATAGTTGGGATCTTTTAGTAAAGCCTGTTGTGCTAGACGCAGTGCTTCGGCTCTGCTGATGTTGGGTTCTCCTAAGTGCTGGTAAAATTCTTTAATAAAGGGTACGCTTGACTGATCATCTAAATCCCATAAACTAGCGATCGCACTACTCGCTCCTGCTTGCACTGTTGTCCCTGCAATACCCATGACTTCTTGATCGTCTCCTGTAGCTGTTTGACAAGCGCTCAAAACTAATAGTTCAATGCCTTCATTAGCGCTTTTCCTTTGGGTTCTGAACAATCTATCAAATTCGGCAATTTTCAATTTTCCATCTGCTGTCACCACAAATGTATTTTCTCTATCAGCACCAAAAAAACCATGAGTGGCTAAATGGACGACATCAAATTTCGCAGTATTGAGTTTTTTATTAAAGTTTTGATTGGTAAATTCTTTGTCAGCAATCCAAGTCATAGTTATTCCTGTTTTTTGAATTTCTTTGACTTCTTCAGCAACACCTGGTAAGGAAGAGAAACCAGGAACGCTCTTAGGAGGATCGATTAAACTAGCTGCCAATATTTTCATTTTTTTTCTTTGTAAAGGCATAGAATCACGAACTTGTAAACCTAAAGCTAAGGAAACAGCATATTTCTCCATCAAATACTTTTCTCCATCATAAAGTGCGTCCATGGGAATTCTCCGCAGTGAACCATCCAAAACAAATATTAAAGTTTTAATTTTGCTTTCCTCTAATCTTTCTTCTATTGGTTTAATTAGCCAATTATAGACTCTTTGACCATCAGTTTGGACTTCTTCATAAGCACCAGGTTCTTGAAGAGATTTATAGAAGTGATTTAAGGTACTTTCAATTTCCTGGGGGGATAATTTCACAGAAGGATAGTGATACAAGTTGGGATTATTAGGTTCTCTAGCAATAACTTCTAAGCGATCATTCAAAATAATTGAATAGATGACTGCGGCTGTTTTATCTTTAGTGTCAATCACCTCATCAAGTTGTAAGTTACTATCTTGTTGTAATTTACTATCTTGACAAGCTTGTTGCAAAAAGTTTTGTATTTTCGCTACTTGCAAACTTTCTAATACTTGACGAGCTTGTTTAAGGTTGTCTTGACTAGGTTCTGGAGATTGTAATAACAAATTTACTAATCGGCGATATACAGGTTCAACACTTTCTTTGAATGAATACTGCACATCTGCACTACTAGCAACTAAATCACCCCGAATACTTTGCAAGGTATTAAATGCTTCGGTATATGTAGTTATAGCTCCTTTAATATCTCCTTGTTGATAGCATTCATTTTCACCTTGACAAAGAATCCGTCCGATTTGCCATTGCCAACGATAGGTGATATCTTGGGCTTGAATTGACTGTGATAAATTTAGGGCTTTTTGGGTTAAGTCTTGAGCAATATCCCACTGTTTTGTTAATTCATATATATGTCCTAAATTCCCCAAAACAAAAGACTGCGATCGCACATCTTGAATTTGTTCAGCTTGTTGACGAGCGACAGCTAAGATTTGGGCAATTGTTTGTAAATTTACGGGTTTTTCTTCATTTAATTTCATCAAACTTTGAGCAAAGTTTACCTGAGCATATATCCCCGCACGACCCAGAGATAATTTAGGAATAAGACCTTGGATTTGCGGATAAAGTAATTCAGCTTCTTGCCATTTTTCTATTTCTATCAATAATCGCAACCGATTAATTTTGGCTTTAATTTGAATTTGTATAGGAGTTTTATCAACTTCTGCTTTTTGATAAAAATTAATTGCTGCAACTTTTTTTTCTCTTGCTGCTGCAATATTTCCCTGGGCAGTTTTTACATTTGCGTCAGCACTGACAACATTACCTAAAGCAAGATAAGCCGATGCAATAATTTCTTGTGATTGTAGTTTTTGGCCAATTCTGAGACTTTCTTCAAAGTTTGATTTTGCTTTTTCCAAATCACCTAACACCCGAAGAGCGCCGCCTACATTACGAATATTAATAGCTTTAGTGAGTGAATCTGGTTGATTTTGCAAGGTTGTTGCTAAATTTTGAAAAACAGCATTTGCCCGTTTATATAATCCTAAATTCTGTAATGCTTGACCCTGGTTAATTCCCATCAGGATAGCTTTGTTACTATCTCCTAACTTTTGGTAAATAGCTTCAGCTTGTTGCCAAGATAATAAGGCATCTTCTGGTTTTCCCTGTGCCAATTGTAGACTAGCTTTAACATCCCAAGCTTGCGCCCAAATAGCAGAACTTTGTGAATAATCAGGAGTTTTTTGCAGAATATTCATAGCTTCGACAATGGTTTTGTTAGCTTCTTGGATTTCTCCAGTTTGCTGATAATTCAGAGCCATATTAATCAAAATAACAGCCTTTCCTAGCTGATCTCCATTATTTTGATAATCTTGTAAAGATTCTTTTAATAAAGTTATTGATTCAGCAAATCGTCCCTCTGTATATAAGATTTGTGCCTGACTTTCTTGGGAATTAATAACTGATTCAGGACTATTTTTCGCAATTACTGGTGATGTCAATATACAAATTATAGCTATGATCAAAGCTAAAAATACATAGCGAAGCCAGCGAGGCAATGATACAAGAAAACGGGTGATTGATAAATTCATTTTAGTTAGTGAATGTGGATTATATGTAAGGGTAGAAGTCAGCCTGGGAATGATAGCGCAGCGTGGCATAAGCCATATTCCCATTCTTATAGTAAAAGTTGTCTTTTGATGACTAAATAACCCAGAAATTTTATTAGTCCGTTTTAACGGACTTGAGCTATGAGACAGGGAATAAATTCCCTGGTGGGTGTGTATAGAGAATATTGAACAATTAAATCCATCAAGGACTGTATGTGAGAGAAAAATACAAACCATTTTCTTGCCATGTTGGTTTTTTGAAATTATTTTCTGTTAAGGGAATCCCCCAATCTAAACGAGCATTAAATTTACTACCTTGTCGCCATATTAGTCCTAAACCTGCTCCTAGTAAAGTATTATTATCAGGATCTGAGCCACCATTATTCCAGCCAGTTCCTAAATCGAAAAAAGGTGCTATTTGTAAAAGTCCTTGGAGTTTTGGAACTCGCAAAACTGGTAATCTTACTTCTGTAGATGTTAAGAAACCATTATCTGTTAATAAACTATCCTGACGATATCCGCGCAGGGTTTTTTGTCCACCTAAACCAAATTTTTCTAGTCCCAACAACTGCTTATTTGCTAATTGTAAATCTGTTTGTATTAACAATATGGTGTCTGGTGCTAATTGACGCAGCCATTGTCCTTGTCCTCGCCAACTAAAAAAGCGACTATCAGGTTCATTATTATTAATAGTGGCATCTAAAATATTTAACCCTAAACTAAATTGAGAACGGGCTGTTAAAACTTGTTTACTACTGCGTTGACTCCATTCTTGAAAAAATCGCAATGCAGAAATTTTCGTTTTCCCATTATTATCTGCACCAACTCCTAGAGGAAAAGGGCCAATATTGTCAATTCCCAAAAATGTTTGACTCATTTGTTGGCTGGCCGTGAGTCCCAAAGTAAATTCTTGAGTAGGCGTTTGTACGAGTGGCTGCCGAAATTTTAACTCGTAAAAGCGGGACTGAGAAGTAATATTAAAGGTGTTAAAAGGACGTTCGATCACATTATTTCCCGTCGCACCGTAGTTTAAAATTAATTTACCATTGTGGGCATTGACGGGCAAACTATAACTAATATCTATGCCATTACTTCCATCTGTGTTGGTATAACCAAAATTGAAACCGTCTCCCAGTCCCAATAAGTTGGCTTCATTAATATTAATTCGCCTTCGCAAACTGCCGACACTGGGACTGCGTTCATTATCTATAGATAGTTGAGTTTGGAAAGAATCAGCTTCAGTAACTTTAACTTCTAAAATATTAGTCCCTGGACGGATACCGGTTTGTAAATCGGCAGATATATTTTTAATTAGAGGGTCAAGTTGTAAGCGTTGCAATCCGATGAGGAGGCGATCGCGTGAAAATGGTTTACCAGCAGCTAGGGAAAGGCGATCGCTAATATAGCTGCGATTTAAACGGCTTGTACCAGTAACATTAATCTTCTCTAAAGTTCCTTCTACCAACTGCACCACCACCACACCATTCTTAATAGTTTGGATAGGAATAATTGCCCCAGATGTCACATAGCCTTTATCAACATATAATTTCGTAATCTGGGAACGGACTTGCAGCAGTTCAGTAAAGCTAATTTGCTTCTTCGTATAGGGTGCAGTTACTTTCGCCAATTCCTCAGCACTAAAAACCGTATTCCCAACAAACTCAAACCGTTCCACTACCAATGTTGTAGATAGTGTCTCTGGAGTCAGTTGGGGTTGGTTCGGTATTGGTGATGGAATTGGGAGGAGTTGGTCAGGTGGTGGTAATACTGGCAGCGGTTGGGCTTCTGGGAGGGATTCTCTCGAAGGTGGTTTAACCTCTGGAGGTACTTGGGCTAATAAAGGTTGTGCATGGAGACTAGGAACAATAATTGATACCAATGGGAGTATTACCCGCCAAAACACAAATAGATGAGGTTTTGTAGCAGTTTCTAAAGTTACGCGAGTAGATGCGACACGAAGAAGATTCATAGTTTATGTTGATTCTTAGTAATCCTACATAATTGACTAGATAACCCAGAGCGAAAATTAGTAGAAATTACAGGTTGGGCAATTAAAACTATATCACCATTTGCATTCCGTACCATACCCTGATCTTCTATTAAAGGAGCAGTAGTAGGTACTATTCCTATCGGTAAAATTGCTCGATCACCTTTTCCTCTTGTCACCCATTTAGCTGGTAATGCCCCAGCAGTTAGCATATCATCAGGACTAGGTGGCAGTCCTCCCCGTCCAGTAATGATAAATTCACTTTGACTCTGATCCGAGTTACTGTTATTAGAATTACAATCTTGAGCAATTAATCCTGATGGATCTACCAAATTCACAGGTATGGCCACAAGTCCCTGACTAGGATCAATCCCTAAACTTTGAATTGCTACAGTTCCATCTTTCCCCACATCAGAACTAGCAGCAAGATCACTTGTATTATTAGTCCGAATGGTTTGTAATTGGGCTGTATTTAATCTTCCTCTTGTTTCTAATCCCAGCACTCGAATCGCACTAATATAAATCTTGCCACCATTCCCACCAAAAGCATTAGCAACGATATCACTGTCTTCTGTGGGAACAGCAACTACATAACCATTTTTAGCATTAATTGTGATTTGTCCACCATTGCCAGGATTATTTGGTGAACCTGCTGTGGTAGAAATTTCGCTGTTATGACGTAGGATTAAATTCTGTGTATTGATGTTAATATTACCACCATTACCACTGGCATTTTTAGCAGTAATAGCAGCATTATCTAGTTTAAGGAAATTAGTTTGAATAGTAATATTTCCCGCAGAAATTGTATTTCCAGAACTTGTATTTCCAGAACTGGTACTATCAACTCCTATTTTGGCTTTGTCGCTTAAATTAATTATTGGAGAAGTGATGGAAATATCACCAGCATTACCCGTTCCCGAACTTTCAACTGCTAATTTTCCTTGTCCGGTAATGTTAATATTTTGCGACGCTGTAATATTGACGCTACCACCATTACCACTACCTTTAGTAAAAGCTGATATTTGTCCAGTATTTTCTAATTTCAAATCACCAGTGTTTAAGATAATATCTCCGGCTTTTCCTGCACCTGTTGTATAGGCAAAAATGCCTGATGGTTTTCCTTGACTGGTAATATTTGCTTCAATGGGATTAGTTTCTAGGGAGATTTGCAGATTGTAGGATGTTACGTTAGAAGTAGAACCATCAGCTTTTTTATAACTACTAGGAACACCTGTACCATCAAAATTACTAACTTGAATATAATAAGTTCCCCCTTGAGTAAAAGTATATCTCAAATAGGGGTCTTGTTGTAAAGTCATTGTAGTATTACTTCCTCCCGCACCAAGACCAGAAGGACTATCATCATTAGATGCTAATTCTTTCCCCTGGCTATCTAATAGGGTTAATTTTGTATTGATAGCTGGAAAGGTTGTGTAGTCAGGAGTACCTATAGTTCCAGAGGAATTATTACCAGTAAGATCAATATCAAAAACTGCTTTTGTATCAGCATTTACTTTGATAGCATAAACATGAATTTTATCATCTCCTTTACCCTTGATAGAGGTATAGGGAACTCTAGTAGAATATTCTACATTGCCATTTGGTTGATTCGGATTATTCAAGTAAAAATTACTGACTTGAAGTTGCTGTGCTGTGGTGATAGAATTATTTGTCCCAATATCTGTAATTATTTGACCACTATTATAATCACTTTTAACTATATTCTGCGGTGGTAAAGCATTAAGATCGGGATTACTAGAATCAGGAGCAACTCCATTGATGATGATACTATCCCTAGCTCTAACAGTAATTGTTCCGGCTTTTGATGTTCCTTTCCCTTCTGTTAAGGCTTGAATTTGACTGCCCTTTGATAAGGATAATAAGCGAGAATTTAATTCTATATTCCCACTATTCCCTGATGCTGTTTTTGTGGCTGATGTACTAATAATACTATTTCGAGTCAGAGAGATATTGCCATTGGTGACATCTAAAGAGATATTCCCACCATTGCCTTGATCTGTGGTTAAACTTTGCAAACTACTACTATCTGTTAAAGAGACATTTTCAGCAGTAATTTTAATATTACCTGCATTACCACTGCTATAAGTTCCAGTATTAATCACAGCATAGTTAGTCAGATTAAGATTTTGTGCTTTAATCTCAATATTACCACCTTGTCCTGTGCTACCTGGTTCTAATGTGGTAAATAACCGACTATTATTTAAGTTAATATCCCCTGTTGAATTTAATTCTATTCGTCCAGACTTACCACTACCATAACTGGAACTACTAAGATCACTATTTGTTAATTGTATCCAGGGTGAATCTAATTTAATTAGACCGCCATTGCTACCATTTTTTCCATCGCTATTAATCACAATACCATTGAGATCTAATTTATCTCCAGTGAGTTGAATTGTTCCCCCATTTCCCCCTTGTCCTGTGCCAGATGATGTGATGTAGGCTATTAAGATATTACCTTTAGATATTTTTATTGTGATATCTCCCCCATTTCCTCTCCCTGATTGTGAATCTGAGGAGGAGTCTAGGGATGGAGTGTTGATATTGCCACCAGCAGTCAGAGTCATCCCCCCGCCATTTCCTGCTGTCCCTGATTGGGAGGAGTCTAGGGATTGAGTGTTGATATTGCCACCAGCAGTCAGAGTCATCCCCCCGCCATTTCCTGCTGTCCCTGATTGTGAATCTGAGTAGGAGTCTAGGGATTGAGTGTTGATATTGCCACCAGCAGTCAGAGTCATCTCCCCGCCATTTCCTGCTGCTGTCCCTGATTGTGAATCTGAGGAGGAGTCTAGGGATTGAGTGTTGATATCGCCACCAGCAGTCAGAGTCATCCCCCCGCCATTTCCTGCTGTCCCTGAAAATGAAGATGAGGAGGATTGTAGGGATTCAGTGTTGATATTGCCACCAGCAGTCAGAGTCATCCCCCCGCCATTTCCTCCTGTCCCTGAAACTGAATATGAGGAGGAGTCTAGGAATCGAGTGTTGATATTGCCACCAGCAGTCAGAGTCATCCCCCCGCCATTTCCTGCTGTCCCTGAATCTGACTTTGAGGAGGAGTTTAGGGATTGAGTGTTGATATTGCCACCAGCAGTCAGAGTCATCCCCCCGCCATTTCCTGCTGTCCCTGAATTTGAAATTGAGTAGGAGATTAGGTATTGAGTGTTGAGATTAGGTATTGAGTGTTGATATCGCCACCAGCAGTCAGAGTCATCTCCCCGCCATTTCCTGCTGTCCCTGAAACTGAATATGAGGAGGAGTATAGGTCTTGAGTGTTGATATTGCCACCAGCAGTCAGAGTCATCCCCCCGCCATTTCCTGCTGTCCCTGATTTTGAATATGAGTAGGAGTCTAGGGATTCAGTGTTGATATTGCCACCAGCAGTCAGAGTCATCCCCCCGCCATTTCCTGCTGTCCCTGAAATTGACTCTGAGTAGGAGTCTAGGGATTCAGTGTTGATATTGCCACCAGCAGTCAGAGTCATCCCCCCGCCATTTCCTGCTGTCCCTGAATCTGACTGTGATAAGGATTGTAGGGATTGAGTGTTGATATTGCCACCAGCAGTCAGAGTCATCCCCCCGCCATTTCCTGCTGTCCCTGAATCTGAAATTGAGTAGGAGAATAGGTCTTGAGTGTTGATATTGCCACCAGCAGTCAGAGTCATCCCCCCGCCATTTCCTGCTGTCTCAAAATCTGAACGTGAGGAGGAGTTTAGGGTTAGAGTGTTGATATTGCCACCAGCAGTCAGAGTCATTCCCCCGCCATTTCCTGCTGTCCCTGATTGTGAATATGAGGAGGAGTCTAGGGATTGAGTGTTGATATTGCCACCAGCAGTCAGAGTCATCTCCCCGCCATTGCTACTAATGTCTTTGATATTAATATTGTCTTTTGCTTGCAGATCTACGAACAATCCAGGTATTGTAGTTGATATATTTTTGCTTCCTGTAATTGTCCCCACTGCATTTAATAATAAACTCGGATCATTAGAGGTAATATTCGGATCTGTATTATTAATTTCTATTTCTCCGTAATTAATATTTCCTCCGGCTTTTCCTTGGAGAGAAATTCCTGTATAGTCTCCAATGTTTAGATCTTGCCTTGCTTCTAATGTGGCTGTTTGAGCTTTTAATTGCCCCTCTAACTTCACATTTTCCGCACTGAATGTTAAATTTTTTCCTACTTCTAAATTCCCCTGACTACTAATATCTCCTGGTTGTGAACCAAACTGCACCCCAACAGGTACACTCATTGTCAATAATGGCATTTGAGGATTAGCTGCACTAAACTCATTCCCATCTGGAAATTTAAAACTATTGGCTGTAGTGGCAAAAAATGAACCAGCAATATCTAATTTTGCATCTTTACCAAAAATAATGCCTTTGGGATTGAGTAAATATAAATTTGCAGTTCCATAGACTCCCAACGTTCCCAAAATATGAGAAACGTTATTTCCTGTCACTCGACTAAAAATATTATTTATATTAGCAGGATTATCAAAATATACTCGCTGCCCATGATTAACGTTAAATTCTAAGAAGCTATGAAATAGACTACTTCCCCTTGTTGCTCCACCTGTTATTAAATCAACAGATTCGTTTTCACTATTAACTCTTGGTGTGATAGAGGAGTTTTCACTTCCCAATGTGGCATCAGGTGTAATTTGTGCTACAGCTAGTTGAGGAATAGATAGCAGGAAGACAGGTAACAGAGTAATTGTCTTCATTATACTTGAGAAGGTCATAACTTGCGTTTTCACATTATATTCCCTTTAAGCAAAAAACCTAGTTTGATATTGACTAAAATACTTGGTGTCACTCATGGTACATTAAATGATATTGTACTGGTGTTGACAATTAAATATACTAACCTATAAGTTATATTACGTCAACTCGAATACATGGAGCATTCTTTTAAGCTTACTTTTAATCAAAAACAGACTGCACTGGCAATTAAAGTATCCGAATTTGCTGAATTGCCCACTGCACTGAGACAAATTAGCCTTGGTGATTCCCGTCCTATTTTAGTCATAGTCGGGGGTGCAAGTCAGATTAGCGATGCTGATTTTCTCCGAATCCAAAGCCTGTTTGTGGAAGTATTAGCCCCAATTGCCGAAACCTTGGGCGCTTATGTGGTAGATGGGGGTACAGATGCGGGAGTAATGCGATTAATGGGTTATGCCCGTAATCAAATAAATGCCCAATTTCCGTTGATTGGTGTAGTGCCAATCGGCAAAGTGGTTCTACCTGAGCAAACTACGACACCATCTGATCATGCTTCACCCCTACAGGCTGATCATACTCATTTTGTGTTAGTTGCTGGCAACGATTGGGGTGATGAGTCTCCTTGGCTAGTAGAGGTTGCCACTGTTTTAGCTGGAGAATATCCATCAGTAACGGTGCTAATTAACGGCGGGGAAATTACCTTTGCGGATGCTTTGAATAGTGTTACTGCTGGTAGGTTGGTAATGGCGATCGCTGGTAGTGGCAGAACCGCAGATAAACTTGCTTTGGCTGTAGATGGAAATACCACAGATGAACTAGCTACAAAATTAGCTGCATCAGGTAAATTGCAAACAATTGACTTAGACGCGGAAAAAGAAGAGTTAACCAAAACAATTACTAATTTACTTTCTAGTTGAGGAGTGCATCATGGCTAAAAAAGACCCTTATCGGGAGTTTTTAAAGAAGGATTTTGGCGAGATTTTTGATACATTGAAATTGCCAGATTTACAAAGAAAGTTTTTAAATTCTCGGTGGTTAGATCAAGTTCTCTGGATGGAAGCACAAGCAGGCCAGGCGCGAAATCGGTATTACACCGCTAGGCTGATGACGATTGTTGGTGGTATAGTTCTTCCTGCTTTGGTGAGTCTAAATCTGAATAATGGTAAAGTCCGAGATACTCTTGTTTGGTCAACTTTTGGTCTTAGTCAAGTTGTGGCAATTAGCGCTGCTGTGGAAGAATTTTTTCACTATGGAGAACGCTGGCGACACTATCGCCGCACAGTAGAATCTTTAAAAACCCAAGGTTGGCAATTTTTTCAATTGAGTGGTTCTTATGTAACTTATAAAACTCATGAAGAGGCATTTACCATTTTTTCTAACCAAATAGAAGAAATTATTCAACGGGATGTAGAAATTTACGCTACCCAAGTTATACAACAGAAGAAACAGGAAGAAAACAAGAATAGTGAAAATGGCAGTAATAATGATCAATCTGGAACTTCTAAAAGCAGTTCTAGTACAACCACTTGTAAAGATGATTCTGTCGCCCTAACTTGGGGTGATAATTCCGTTTCTAAAGGTGGCAAATCTGCGGTTAATTAACGGTAGCTGAACAGCTAAATATTAGGAACAGGGAATTGGAATTTATGAAAATACTCGTCCTCAATGCCGGTTCTAGCAGCCAAAAGAGTTGTCTGTATGACATTACAACCCCGATTCCTAATTTAGCCCCCCAACCCCTGTGGGAAGGGAAAATAAATTGGACTCAAGACCAAAATCAGGCAGAAATTACAGTCAAAACCGCTACAGGGGCAAAACTCCAAGAAACCCTGGCTGATGATTCCCGACAGGTGCAATTTGCGTATCTGCTATCTACTCTTATCAATGGTACAACCAAGGTAATTGATAATTTATCAGCAATAGCAGTGGTCGGACATCGGGTAGTGCATGGTGGTGAAGATTACCAAGAAGCTGTGATAATTAATGAAGATGTGAAACAGGCGATCGCTCACCTATGTAATCTAGCCCCAGCCCATAATCCAGCCGCTTTAGCTGGCATTGAAGCCATTGAAAATAGCCTGGGAAATATCCCCCAAATTGCAGTTTTTGATACCGGATTTCACAGCACCTTACCAGATGCCGCAGCCATCTATCCTATCCCCTATCAATTAGTTGAACAAGGTATCCGTCGTTACGGCTTTCATGGCATCAGTCATCAGTATTGTGCTAATCGAGCAGCAGAAATTCTGGGTCAAGATCTACAATCTCTACGGATAATTACCTGTCATTTAGGTAATGGTTGTTCTTTAGCCGCCATCAAAAATGGTTGCAGTATTGACACAACAATGGGATTTACTCCCCTAGATGGTTTAATGATGGGTAGCCGCAGTGGTTCAATTGATCCAGGGATTTTAATTTATTTACTGCAACAGTATAATTACTCTAGTCAAGAATTAGATAATGTGTTAAATAAGGCTTCTGGATTAAAAGGTATTTCTGGAGTATCTAGTGATTTAAGGGAGGTGATAGCCGCAAAAGACCAAGGTAATCAACGCGCTCAACTAGCTTGGGATATATACGTACATCGTCTCCGGGCTGGTATTGGGTCAATGCTGGCTAGTTTAGCAGGTTTAGATGTTTTAGTTTTTACGGCTGGAGTCGGTGAAAACTCCCCAGGAATCCGTCAAGCAGCTTGTGAAGCCTTGGGATTTTTGGGACTAAAAATTGATGCTGATAAAAACCAGCACCAACCTATTGATGTTGATATTGCCACATCTGATTCAACAGTGCGAGTATTAGTCATAGAAACTCAAGAAGATTGGGCAATAGCTCAAAAATGTTGCCAATTGGTGCAACAATAATAGAATTGAGGGACTATGGTCATTTTTAATTTTTAATTATGAATTTTTAATTACTGGAAGTATGTTCTTATCTCGTGAAGCTATTACCACACCTTTAGTCGTTTGCTTGTGTATTACCAGTATTAGCTTAATACAAATGCCAAAGTTGCAAAAACTATTAACTACTCAACAATCTATTTCTGTTGAAACTCTGGAAAAAGACCTCAAAAAAGAAAGTCTTCGCTTGAACTTACTGAAAAATGTACCTAGTTTTAGTTATAAAAACCTGATTGCAGATTGGGTATATATTGATTTTTTGCAATTCTTTGGCGATGATGAAGCCAGAGATAGAACAGGGTATCGTCTCAGTCCAGAATATTTTGAAGTTATTTTAGGACGTGACCCTCGTTTTCTAGACGCTTACCTAGGACTTTCTGTAAGTAGCTCTTTATACGGTGGGATGCCAGAAAAATCTATAGCTTTAATGGACAAAGGATTAAAATCTTTATCTCCACAATTACCCAAAAAATCCTATTATATCTGGCGTTATAAAGGCACAGATGAGTTATTGTTTTTAGGTAATGCTCAAGCAGCCCAAACATCTTTTCTCAAAGCCGCAGAGTGGGCTAACACTTATACTGACGCGGAAAGTAAGCAAGCAGCATTTAGTTCTCAAAAAACCGCTGAGTTTCTCAGTAAAAAACCAGATAGTAAATCAGCCCGTATTTCTACATGGATGATGGTTTTAAATAATAAAGTTGATCAAAAAACTCGCAAACGAGCCATTCGGGAAATTGAAGCTTTAGGAGGGGAGATAGTCACTAATCCCAACGGTACAAGTAGTATTAAATTACCAGAAAAAGATTAATTGGTCAGTGGTCAGTTGTTAGTAGGGGCGAAGCATTTGGAAGATAAATTATCGGTCATTGCCAAAAATAGTTCTCCAAATGCTTCGCCCGTACAGTGGTC
>NZ_LJOQ01000090.1:0-29869 GCF_001672255.1 Anabaena sp. AL09 | reverse complement strand
TTTCGCTTTTTTCCGTAAGGCTTATTTTGTCGTTACTTATGGCTCATTTTATGGTTCACAATTTAGCCCAAGTTATGGTTCAAGTCACAATAATTCTGCATCATCCAAACGTGATTAGAGCCTGTTACATAGTTACGCAAGAGAATATCCACATTACCATCTTGGTTAAAATCGCCCGTACCGGCAATATGCCAATCATTGCTATTTATTGCCTCAATCTCTTTAATATCAATGCGCTGATTACCATTCATCAACCAAATACGAACATAACCCGGAGAATTAACCCAGTGATAACGTTGAATAATGTCTGTATTACCATCATTATTAAAGTCTCCTGTGCCTACAAAATACCAAGCTCCATCGTTTTTATCGCCTCCATCATCAAGGTCTATCCAACTACCTGTAGTCCCATTCATTGCCCAACCACCAAATTCTCCACTGGATAGATTTTTCCAGAGAATATCAGTTTTACCGTCTTTATTAAAGTCTGTAATCAATCCGGTATGATTGGGAATAATACTAAAATTACTATTACTCAAATCGGAAACATTACCATTATTAACACTGGTAATCTTAATTGAATAATCCAAACCAGATACTAAATCAGCAGGTAACAACCAATTTTCACTACCATCTGATAAAGTTGAACTGAAAATCGTACGGTTATAAACTCCTCCTTTATAAAGGTCAATCTTGACATTTTCAGCAATATTATCTACCCAAGTTAGATTATAATTTGAACCAATAACTAATGATTCTCCTCCATTGGGTGAAGCAACAGTAATCAACGGTGCAGCATCATTATCAGCAATAGTCACAGTTCCCGACTTAGCAGTACCCAAAACGTAATTCGCACTACTAGCTAAGGTAACAATAACCGTCTCATTTCCCTCAAATGCTGCATCATTAATGGGATTAACATTAATCAAAGCTGTAGCTGAACCAGCCGCAAAAGTCACACTATTAGTAATAGTGCTGTAATCTGTTCCATTAATTGCAGTTCCAGACACAGTATAATTAACCGTCAGAGATGACGCTGTACTTCCTATGCGAGTGAGAGTAAATTGACCAGGATTTGCTATTTGTCCAGTTAATGTTTCTCCAGCATTCCCATCATTAGCGTTAATAGTAATCGTTGGTAGATCATTATCTACAATAGTTACAGTGGCAGTATTTCCAGTTCCCAGATTGTAATTTGTACCAGTTACTAAAGTCAGAACAACCGACTCATTTCCTTCCGATACCGTATCATCAATGGGAGTGACATTAATGGTTGTTGTCGCATAACCAGCAGCAAAGGTGACAGAACCAGTTAAATTGCTGTAGTCTGTACCATTAGTTGCAGTTCCAGTGAGAGTATAATTAACCGTCAATGGTGCAAGTGTATTGCCACTGCGAGAGAGGGTAAACTGTCCAGGGTTTGCTGTTGCTGTAGCTAAAGTTTCTCCAGCAGTATTATCATTAGCAATAACGGTTACAGTGGGTTTATCATTTTCGGCAATAGTAACTGTCGCACTATTAACCGTGCCAATATTGTAATTACTACCAGTGGCTAAGTTAACAACTACAGTTTCACTACCTTCAAATTCACTATCATCAATAGGTGTAATATCAACAAATGTGGTGGCAGCACCCGCCGCAAAAGTCACACTTCCAGGTAAGCTGGTGTAATCTGTACCATTAATCCCTGTACCTGCTACAGTATAATTGACAGTTAAAGCAGAAGCGAGATTACCAATGCGAGTTAAGGTAAATCTACCAGGATTGGCTGTTTGTGTAGTTAAAGTTTCCCCAGCACTGGCATCTGTGGCAGCTATGGTAATAACAGGAATATCATTATCTGCAATGTTAACTGTGGCAGTTTTCGCTGTTCCCAGATTGTAAGTTGTCCCTGCGGCTAAAGTGAGAACTACTGTTTCATTTGCTTCTGAGATTGTATCATCTATTGGTAGAACATTAATGATTGTTGTGGCTGAACCACCCGCAAAAGTGGCTGTACCGTTTAATTTAATGTAATCTGTGCCATTGATACCTGTTCCCGCAACCGTGTAATTTACCGTCAATGGTAAAGCGGTATTCCCTCCACGACTAATGCTAAACTGACCAGGATTTGCTGTTTGTGTGCTTAAAGTTTCCCCCGCAGTTACATCTTTAGTGCTAACTGTAATGGTGGGTTTGTCATTGTCTGCAATGTTGAGTGTGGCAAAATTATTTGTACCCAAGTTATAATTCGCACTACTAATTAAGCTGACTCCGACTGTTTCAATGCCTTCAAATTCACTATCATCAACGGGTGTAATATCAATTATGGTTGTGGCTGTACCTGCGGCAAAGGTGGCGCTACCATTTAAGGTGTTGTAGTCTGTGAAGTTAATAGCCGTTCCATCAACGGTGTAATTAACTGTCAACGCTGAGGTTATATCCCCTGTGCGGGTGAGAGTAAATTTGCCTAAATCGGCTGTTTCTGTAGTTAAAGTTTCTCCCGCGGTGGCATCTGTAGCAGTAATATTAACTAAGGGGTTAACCGGTGCTGATAGATTTAGATTGTATGCAGTGCTAGTAGTATTGTTGTTAAGACGCACTCCTAGATAATAATTGCCGGGATTGAGGTTTTGATTAATTGTCTCCGCTAGGCTACCAGTATTATATGAACCTTTAATAACAGCACCGCTAGTGTCGAGTAACTCAACATTAACATCTTGACTTAGCCCGTTGAGAGTGAGATTAAAGTTACTTGCACTGCTAAGTTGAAATTTCCAATAGTCGGTATTATACAGAGGAGTGAGGGAATCTGTGAATAACTGATTTGTTCCGCTTAGATTAAGGCTGGTGGCGGAATCCAACGTATGACCTGCGATATCTAATACCATGTATACACCCTGAGTTTATATATGTTCCTTATATTCTCAGATTTGTATAATCATGACTACAGTATTATTACTAAACTTAATATAGCGGTAATTCCCAATTCATTGAGAAGCATACAGTTACCCATTCCGTTATGAACATCTTTAAATTCGGCGTTAGTGAATTGAAGTTTAACATCAAAAAAGCCATAACATAGGTACAAGGTTAGACTGTGCCAAACCAGGTATTTTTTGAGTGAAGGAGTTATGATTCTGCCGTTGGTTTTAATCAAGTTTGAACGAAAAACCGTAGTTTCAGGTACTTAAAATTTTCTTAGCGTACAAAAAACCTTTTTAGACATGGTGAACTGATGCCTTAAATTTAGGTTCAATACCACCAAAGCTTTTAAATCTATTCACAAGCTTCATAACCAATTAATCATGAAACCACTACCCAGCCAAAAATTTTAGATTCACGATTTACCTACTGGTTTCTCCACCCAAAAATTTGTAAGAATAGAAATTAGCAAGTTATTTTCTTCAGTTTCCATCTTATTTGGCAGTTTTTACATATGAGTAATTCCAGCAATTTTCGTGAAGCTTACCGTGAGGCCAGAACTCATGGCATCGTTGGACCCAATGTTATCGCTAATGCCCTCCCCTATGTCGGTGGTGGATTGGTACTAACAGCATTCGGAACTTATGGTGGTTTAGGTGTTATCCGCAATAACCCCGGACTCTTTTTCCCTACATTCATAGGGGCAGTAATTCTAGAATTAGTTTTGTTCTTCGTTGCCCAAAATGTGGCATCAAAAGGTAACAAAGCCCTAGCTTTACCCCTATTGGGTATTTACAGTCTCTTATCTGGATATACCTTGAGTGGCTTGGTATTTGTAGCTTTGAGAACCCAAGGGGTAGGTATTCAAGGTATTGCTATTGCTGCTTTAAGTTGTGGCATTACCTTCATTGTTGCCCGAAAAATCGGTTCTAACCTTTCGGAAGCAGACGGTATGGCGTTGACAAAAACCGTTAGTTTGGGCATTGTGGCCTTATTCGTGGTTTGTCTTCTCCAATTTGTCTTTACCTTGTTTGGTGTTTATACACCCAGTTGGTTAGAAATTGGTATCTCTGGTATAGGTGTATTTCTCTTCGCAGGAGCATCAGTAGTTGATTTTTACATCTTACCCCGCACTTACCGCAATGATGAATATTTACCAGCAGCTTTGTCAATGTATCTCACCTACATCAATTTATTTGTCTTTATCTTACGCTTGCTGATTGCTATCAATGGTCGTGATTAAGTATCTGTAAGCATAGAAAACTAAAACTTATCAGGAAAGAAGAAAAGTGAAAGAAAAATCTTCTTTCTTCCTTCTTCTTCTTTCTTCTGACTCCCATATTTAAAATCTTTCCGTATCTTGTGGACTTCCCACAGCCCCCGGTTGAGATAAAAAGAAATTTTGAGCCGATTCATTTTGATAAATACATCTAATATCTGGCTTTTCACTATTTAAGTCCCCTGTAAAGCCAAAGGTATTAAGACGATTTTTACATTCTCGTACCTGATCTGATGTTACAAGTTTTTTATTTTCCAAAATTGCCCAGTTATTTTGACGAATTACACATCCAGGGCGGATATTTGGCTGGGCAACAAAGACATTAAAGGGATTAAGAGTGACAAAGAGTCTAGCATCCATCACCATGGCACTAGATCCAAACTGCACACAAATCTCAGGATTTGGCGCTCTAGTGTCAATGAACTCACGGGAAGCCACATTTGATGAACTCAATGTAGTTGTCGAACTAAACGCAATCCCAATCCCAATTCCCAAAATCATCACTCCTCCTAAAAGGGCAATGGTGGCGAAGTTAAACACCGGGGATTGGAAAATAGAGGGTTTAGGGTTATTCGTTGGTCTAGTATTAGCAGGTTTACGTCTCATTTTCGCTTTATTACCTTCGTCCCAAGAGTGGTTTTTAAATTTCTCCCTTATTCAGTATGCCGATCCTTGAGAATAATTATCCCCTATTTTCACTTTTAAGGAAAATTGGTTCTACCGTTCCCCTTATGATCAAACATCCTTTTAATATATCCAAAACCATATTTTTGAAAATATTAAAACCTCAAATCCAATCGGTGTAGGGGTTTCAGGGATATTTTACCGAAAATATCATAAAGGGAGCGGTAGAGCCGGAAAATTTAAAAAAAAAAAAAGCCCGCATTAGCGGACTTCCTAGATTTAAAAAGTCTACCGACTATTTTGCATTCTGACTCTTAGAAGTGTAATAAACCTTACTACCTGTATCTGGAACAAAATGACAACCAATAGCGGAATTCCACAAAGACTTCCAAACTGGTTCTTTCGATTCATGGAAATACTCACCCATAATTGGTTTAATTGCCTCAGTCGCTTTCAACAAATTGTAATGAGGCATATTCAAGAAAATGTGGTGAGCAACATGAGTACCGATATCATGATGAATGTGGTTAAAAATTCCATAATTTCGGTCAACACTAGAAATTGCCCCTTTCAGGAAAGTCCATTCTTCCCCACGATACCAAGGAATTCCCGGTTCAGTATGGTGTAAGAAAGTCACCAAATCCAACCAAATAATAAAGACAATGTAAGGGCCAGCGTAGTATTTTAACAACGCCATCCAACCAAATTGATAGGTGAATAAACCTAACAAAGCCACCATACTAATCCAAAGTGTGGTGCTGGTGATAATGTCCCATTTTTCTGAAGGCTTAAACAGTGGGCTACTGGGTGAAAAGTGAGAACCTTCTTTACCAGGAGAACGCTTAAACAAATATACAGGATAAGCCAATAAGAACAGATAAAAACGCCCTATTCTTTGCGCTAAGGGCATTTCATCGTACTCTGATTCAGAGACAGGATACCAGCTTTCATCATTTTCTAAGCTGCCTGTATTTTTGTGGTGAGTTCTGTGGCTAATTCTCCAACCATGATAAGGAACGAGAATGAAAGTATGGGTAATATGACCAACTAAATCATTCAACCATTTATGCTTAGAAAAAGATTGATGTCCGCAGTCATGACCAACTACAAACAAAGCCCAAAACATAGTTCCTTGCATGACCCAAAAAACTGGCCAAAAATACCAAGAATCCAGATAATTAGCCGCTGCATACAGCAGTCCCACAATCACAACATCACGGAAGAAATAATAAAGTGATTTCGTTACACTTGGCTGAAAACATTCAGCGGGAATTGCAGCTTTTAAATCCTGAAGAGTAAACGGTAATTTTTCTTGACCTTCAGTAGATGCAGAACTAGGGTTTTGATTAAACTCGATTGTATCTAATTGCACTGGATTATTTAATTGATTGTAAATTAGAAATTAACAGTGAGGTAATATTTAATGACCTCTAAAATACAAACTTGAGATGTTGGCAATTGACCTAAACCGGGTTAAATTTGGTTAATTGCCAAATCAAAAGAATTGGTGCTAAAAGTAGAAAGAATTACTACTTCACCGTTGATAATTTTTCCTCACGATATTCGTCAAAAGTTATATAACCAATATCAGTTTTATAAAGTTGACATTGATTAGTAATGTCCTTCATTAAACCCCAAGAGAATTTATATTCATCATGGAGATAAGCACCCCAATTTTCTTTGATGCTGCTGTAAGCCAACCGCAAATTATAGGAAGGAATAGCAGTAGAAATATGATGGGGAACATGAACATTAATATCGTGACAGAGAATTTCTACCCAACGAGGATAATCACAATGAATAGTTCCGAATAACTGTGCTAAAGCCTCATTCCATTTATTAGCAGTTGCAAAAGGAACATCTGGAAGAGTGTGGTGAACAATGGTGAAGGTACTCATCCAGAAATGGTAAACCATCCAGGGAATAACCCAGAATTTAATAAAACCCCAAACACCAGTTGTAATAATCAAAGTTGGGAAAACAATCGCTGCAAAAACAGCCACTACAGCCACAGAAAATTTAACACTATCTTGTTCTTTTTTCGGAAAATTGCGCCAATCAAAATGCACAACCGCCCAATGGCCAATAGAACCTACCCACCAGAGACGTTTACTGATAAACAACTCAAAGACAGACTGTCTACTTTTAGACCAACTTGCAAAAGTTTCTGTTCTAATAGGATGCCAAGCGTTGTCTTCGTCTAGCTTGTTAGTATGTTTATGGTGATGATTATGTTTAATGCGCCAGCTATGAAAAGGGTAAATTAAGAACATCATAAAGAAATGTCCCACTAAATCATTTACCCAGCGACGGTTTGCAAATGAACGATGAGCGCAATCATGTCCAATAACGAAAAAACCTGTTAAAGCAGTTCCTGTAAAAATCCACGCTATGGGTAGAAGAAACCAAGGGGAAATGGCGATGAAATAATAGCCCAATGCAGCCATAGATGAACTGATAAGCACAGTTGTCCATGCTTTGCGGCTATTTTTCTGAAAACATTCCTTGGGTAGACTTTTGATAATATGTTTTAGTTTTATTTGGTCTTTACCAAGGTCTGTGGAGACCGCTATTTCCTGACTTTTGATGATTGATGTAGTCATGAATACCTGAAAAACAACAGACAGCTAGACAAGGTTACTAAAAAAAGTAACTTGCTGCAAAGTTTTGTAACATTAATTTCTGAGATTATAGCAACCTTAGAACAACTTAGGATAGATATTGAGCAATTAAAAATTTCAAATTAAAAATTGCTTTATTTACACACAAAAAGTCAATAGTCTTCAGCCAAAAAATGACTACAAAACTATTGACTTTGAGCAGAAAATCTGCTTATGCCTTTTTCTCTGCCAGCTTTACGTTTGTCGCTAGACCTAGTAATTGTAATAACTGAATTGTCATCCAAGTCAGATCAATTTCCCACCATTCCAAACCATGACGGGCAGAGTATTGAAACGCATGGTGGTTATTGTGCCAGCCTTCACCAAAAACGAGAATGGCAACCCACCAACAATTAGTTGACTGGTCACCAGAATCATAAGTGCGGTATCCGAATTTATGAGTAGCACTATTTACCAACCAAGTACAGTGATAAACCCAAATAATCCGCGCAAAAATTCCCCAAACTACCATTGGCCAGCCACCTAAGAAATATAGGATTATGCCCAAGGCAACTTGTAATAAAATGAAATTTTTCTGTAAAAACTGATAAACTGGGTCATCAATAATGTCTTTAGTGAAGCGAGGAACTTGACTGTGAGCAGGAGCAAAATGAATCATCCAACCCATGTGACTCCACCAGAAACCTTGATTTGAATCATGGGGATCAGATTCAGTATCAGAATGTAAGTGGTGAATTCGATGTGTACCTACCCATTCAATTGGACCACCTTCACAAGATAGTGTCCCAAAGATTACCAAGACATACTCTAGCCATTTAGGCGTTTGAAAACTACGGTGAGTGACAAGACGGTGATATCCCAAAGTAATACCTAAACCTCCAGTCACCCAGTAAAGCAATAAAGCAACACCAATTGCCTTCCAGCTAAAATTGCTCGGAATTAAGGCAAATAGAGCGCCGACGTGCAATGAAACGAAAAATAGGGTATTAACCCAGTTAATGGGAGGTTTAGAAGTAGCAATTGTCATGCAGTAACCTGAATAGAAATTGTTCAGCCTAATCTGCGAGATCCTAAAATCCGCATATCTATTTTATGTTTTTGAATGAGGAAATGATGAACAGCTTTGAACGGCTGCGGGAAGCAGAACAGGCACTATTAGAAATTTTTTCTGGTATTGACGCTCAGGTCAAGCATAATCTTAAAAGAGTATTAGATGCCTTTCGTCATCACCGAGTAGGCGCACATCATTTTGCAGGCGTAAGTGGCTACGGACACGATGATTTAGGACGAGAAACCTTAGATAAAGTTTTTGCCGAAATAATGGGTGCTGAAGCTGCTGTGGTGCGAGTGCAGTTTGTTTCGGGAACTCATGCGATCGCTTGTGCGCTGTATGGTGTACTTCGTCCTGGGGATGAAATGTTAGCAGTAGTCGGTTCTCCCTACGATACTCTCGAAGAAGTAATTGGCTTGAGAGGACAAGGCCAAGGTTCTCTAATTGATTTTGGCATAAAATACCGCCAATTGGAACTAACTGATCAAGGAAAAATAGATTGGCAAAACTTAAACACTAGCATTACTGACAACACAAAGTTAGTATTGATTCAACGTTCCTGCGGATATTCATGGAGGCCAAGCCTCTCCATAGCCGACATAGAAAAAATTGTTCACATCGTTAAACAGCAAAACCCGAACACCGTTTGTTTTGTAGACAACTGCTACGGCGAATTCATCGAAACCCAAGAACCAACCCATATTGGTGCTGACCTCATAGCCGGATCATTGATCAAAAATCCTGGAGGTACAGTCGTGAGTGCAGGTGGTTATATAGCCGGACGCGCCGACCTAGTAGAAGCAGCCGCTTGTAGACTCACAGCCCCCGGTATTGGTAGCGAAGGAGGAGCAACCTTTGATCAAAACCGCCTGTTATTCCAAGGATTATTTTTAGCCCCACAGATGGTAGGGGAAGCAATGAAAGGAACATACCTGACAGGTTATATATTTGACAGACTCGGATATCCAGTCAACCCCCCACCATTAGCACCCAGAGGAGACGTGATTCAAGCGATTAAACTCGGTTCAGCCAAAAAACTGATCGCCTTCTGCAAAGCCATACAGCAGCATTCACCCATAGGATCTTATCTAGAACCCATACCCGACGATATGCCCGGCTACGAAAGCCAAGTGGTGATGGCTGGGGGGACATTTATCGAGGGGAGTACCTTAGAATTATCGGCAGATGGTCCATTGCGTGAGCCTTATGTGGTTTATTGCCAAGGGGGGACTCATTGGACTCATGTATCTATTGCTTTACAAGCGGCTATTGAGGCTGTGGGGGAGAATTAAGAATAGTTTCGCGCAAAGTCGCTAAGGAGCAAAGGCGCAAAGGAAGAGAGGGAAGAGAAGGAAGAGGTTAAAGTTTGTTGGCTATGCGTTTAATGCCGTCTTTGATGAGGACTTCACCAAAGTTGATGAGTAGTCCAAGGCGTATATTGGCAAGAGTTAGATAGGTGATAAGTTGTTTTTTGTGTACAGGGTGGAGGGTTTCTAGGGATTTGATTTCAATGATGACTTTGTTTTCAACTATGATGTCTGCCCGAAACCCTTCCTGTAAATGAACACTTTCGTAAACTACAGGTATTGCTTGTTGTCTTGCTACCTGTAAACCTCTACTCTCCAATTCATAAGCCAAAACAGTCTCATACACAGATTCAAACAACCCTGGTCCTAATCTGGTATGAATCTTATAAGCAGCATCAACAATCTGAGTCGCTATTTCATTCTCAGTCATATAAACCTCCTTCTTAATACCTTACCTCCTTCTTCTTCCCTTTGCGCCTTTGCTCCTCTGCGCCTTTGCGCGAAATCTTATTCCGGTAACTTATACTGCCCCACTATCCGTTTCGCAAACTCCGGTACATGAGCTTCTAATTTTTCTCCATGATTCCGCTTCACATATAAGTAATTTCTCGCAAAGTGCGAATCTATGGAAAATCTGGCATATTCCAGTCCTTTGGGGCCAATCTTATCTATCACTACTCCCATTAATTTCGCTGCCCACATGGGTAAGGTGACGGCTTGATCATAAGCTGGTATGCTTTGCTGTACTGCTGGTTTCCGGTTTCCTTGGGACGTGACTGGCTGGGTGTTGAGTTGGTCTTTGACGAGTTCGAGCATTTCTTTGCCTGTATCGTTTCTGACTACTATCCATTGCCATTGGTAAGGTGCGCCCATATACCCAACGACGATATCAGCGAGGGAGTTGACGTAATCGAAGCAACTCATACATGATGGGGCGAAGATGTCTTTGAGGATGTTGGTTTTTAAGCCGAAGAAGGGGACTGTTTCTTCTGAACCGTCTTCGTGTTTGAAGTGGACTCGGAAATCTTGCATAAATTCGTAGCTGACGACTGTTTGCGGGGAACGGCTGGTGGTTTCCAGGAATTTTTGCAGTCCGGCGCGGGTAACGTTATCTACGCATGGTGTTCCCAGTACGTAGAGTTTTTCTAAGCCGAGTTTTTTCTCGACGGCTCGTAATGCTTGGATTTGACAACCTACTCCGATGACTAATAACCTCTTCATTCCTGATTTTTCTATCTCTTCTAATACAGAAAGATTGGGGGATAGGGTGGGTTTATTGACTTTGGCTGCTAGTATTTCTTCGGGGGTGCGGGCGATAATAGGCATAGGTTGAAAGCGGTCTTCTTTGGTGTTTTGGACACAGACTACGCCTTCTACTAAGCCACGATTGAGCATTTCTATGGCTATGCTGCTAACTATTCCTGTCCATTGTGCGCCTTCTATGGGTTGTTGTTTTCTGGCGGACATCATTTCTTGATGAACTCCAAAATATAGTTCGTTTTCGTCTTCTAGGTTGCGGGGGCGGTTATGGGTGGTGGTTTCTAGTTCGTCTATTCTTTGGGTAATGAAGGCGCAGGCTTCTTTGACGTAGTGGATATAGTATGTGTCGCATAGTCCGCATTCGCTACAGAGTTCTTTTGCGGGGCGCACGCTTCCGGGTTTGAGGGCTTTGGCTTTTTTGTGTTTGCTAGAATCTATGGATGTCATATATTTTGTTTGTTTTGCTGAAATATCGCTTTTATTACCTTACCGTTACAGGCTATGAACTTGAAAATAGAGATTGAACAAGAGGAAGACGGACGCTTTATTGCGGAAGTGATTGATTTTCCCGGTGTGTTGGCTTATGGAAACACAAGACAGGAGGCGGTGGCTAAGGTTCAGGCTTTGGCTTTGCGTGTTTTGGCTGATAAACTGGAACATGGGGAAGTAAAACCTGATTTGTATTGAAATACTCTATAATTAGTAAGCAAATTAATACACCAAGAAATTTAGATGCTGCGTATATTCCAAAATGCCAAACGCTTAATCTCAGTGTGCCTAGCTACATTGCTCATTGTAATAAGCACCATAACTATTTTTCCATCTACAGCTAGTGCAGCAGTTATAGAGATAAATGTTGTTAAATGTGAATCTGGTAGCAACTGCTCAAATATCGCCTCGTTTGCAGCGGGAGCAACCACCGGAATCGTTGCTGGTAGTGCAGTAACACTCGCTGCTACTGGAAACACAGCTACCATTGTAGCGGTTGGAGCAGCTATGGGACAAGCAGCAATAACAAGTTTAGCTCCATTAGTTGCAGCTGCTGGAACTATCAGTGCATCGCCAGTTTTAGTTCCTGTAGGAATAGCAGCCGCAGGAGGGTATGCTGCATATCAGTTATGGCATAATTTCAGCGATAATCAAAGTCAAAATGCAAATTAGCAGTTTGTTGTTTGCTGTAGTTTGTACAATTTTGTAAGTCACTAATTTTTTCAGTAATCTGATTATTTCAATAAGCCTTCGGTTAATTTATCGAGGGTTTTTTGCTGTTAATATACATCTTCCATTATCCCACAAAACCGCCTGAGAATTAATTCTCAGTCTCATAGCGAAAGTCTGTTAAAACAGACTGAATAAATATCAATCTTCATTCAGCTTTAGCTGGATTTTGCTATTAGCGTAATTTCTTGGCGGTGGTGATATCATTTAAAAAATGTATTAAAATAAAAGAAATAACATGAAATGGCCTCAGCATTTTCCTGAAAATTGCCCTTCTGAAGCTGCTCAACCAATTTCAGGAACTATTTACCGTCTGGTAGATAATAACCCTCCTACATCTGATGATTTTAGATCATGGCGTGAACAAAATATAGATCAACTTTGTCCTAAAAACATCACAGAATGTCAAACTTGTGGACTCTCAGTTTTTACCTCAGCAGCAGGAGTTTGTAATGCTCGTAATAAAATTCCTGCACTTCGCAAAAAACAAGTAGCATTAGGATATGGAAATTCTGATTTAGGAGTAATGTTAAACACACCTTCCAGAAAAACAGGTAATGATCATCATACTTGGTGGTTGCCAGCTAATCAAGAAGCTTGGAAAAAGTTTGAAATTGTTAATATTACTTCTCCTGACTAAAAATGAGGTTTATCTATGAAATTACTACCACAATACCCACCGTTAGTAAACCTAGAAATTATTGAAATCTATGAATATTATGATTTTCCCTGTTTATTTAGTTGTCAAAATGCTTCAGGACTGATTTTTTTAGCTGTTTGGATAGATGAAATACCAGATCATAAAACTTGGCTTTATTCTCCCATGTCACAAGGAAGATTAAAAAATATTCGTTCTGGTAAAACATGGCTTTATTCTTCCATGTCTAAAAGCAGATTAAAAAATATTCGTTCTGGTAAAACATGGCTTTATTCTCCCATGTCTAAAAGCAGATTAAAAAATATTCGTTCTGGTAATATTGATTTATATGATGCTTTTAAAAAATCAGAAGATGGTTTTATTTATCAAGCTATAATTTCCGAAAATCATAATTTGGATGTTGTAGAAATTATATTTTGTGAAAATCTCAATGATGAATATTTACCCATAGCTGGCGAAACTATTGATTTCTCTGATGCAGTTTTTCCTCTGGAAAATAAGGAAAAAATCAGGATTTAATTGTAAATTAGGGAAGATTTTAGATAAAAGAGCGATCGCTCACCCAAAATACTCTAAATTGATTTATATACCCAACTTATTTAATAAATTGGGTATTTCCGAATTCACAAATTATTTAAACCTGCTATAAATCAAATAGGAAACTGATAGATAAGCACCTTACCTTGCCAATTCTCTTCGACAAATACCAGATATTCATCATTAGCACGACGGAAAGCCCGGATACCATAGGGAATATCAACCCAGCCACTTTCTTTACCAACTTCTGCACCTGGAGTCATCTTTTTCACGAGTTCTCCCGTAGCAGTTTTGTAAACATATACCTCTGCGGTTTTGACACCCACTGCAAATACATAATCACCTGCTACACTCATGGCTGCGGTGGCAATTTCTCCTTTACCTGTGGTGTCATAGGGGACAACAATTCGCCATTTAGGAGTGCGATTTCCCTTACTCCAATTATCGAAGCGAGCAATTTCTGATCCTATGACTTTGGCATCATCAGCAAATGCCGGATGTTCAATGGTAAAACCTGATAAATACATAGTATCTGTTTCGGGAAAATATTCAATCCGTCGCAAGTCTTTAAAGGTGCTAGGAGTCCTGATTTTTTTCATTGAACTATAGGTATAGATGGGATTTCCTTTAGCATCTAATCCCTGTAAAGGATAATGACGAATGCCATCTTCTGTTCGCAAAGTTTTCCAAACATCTCCTTTGCTATCTACCCACCAACCTCCGATATAGGGATAGTCTTCGGTATTATCATATTCATTTTTTTCAAATGCACCATTGCCATTACTATCACGCCAAATCCATTCTCCGTTTGCGGGTTGATTGGGTGGCCAATTGCCATTAATAGATTGTTTATTCTGATCATTAGTACCCACAAACATCCCGGCAGGAATTGCAATTTTACCATCTGTTTTTGGTTCAAAACGATAAATTTGCAAAAAGCTATTGTACATATCTGTCAGGAATACAAAAGGTTTTCCTTGAATCCGACGGACAAAAGTTCCATCTGGTGATGTATGCAGCCGTGGATCTTGAGCATATTTAAAGGGATTGACTGTGTAGGCTTTATATGTCCACTGTTTACCAGCAGGCTTGCTATAATCCATGACATATTGTTCTTGTTTGGTGAATATATTTACACCATCTGTTTTTGGATCTGTATCTGCATTATCTACAAATATTAATCCTAATAATTGCCATGCTATTTTTCCTGATGGCGAAAATTTTCTTAAATCTGTTCCTGATTTATTGAAGCCATTACTATTTACATAAATATTACCTTTTGCATCTGTACCAACTCCTGTAATGCCGTAGAGTTTGGATGTTTTTATTTCTCCAGGTACACCACCAAAAATACCTTTTTTATCCCCAAAAGTATCTACACGAACCGGCTGATTATTAATATTGTAAATTACCAATTGTTGATTAATCCCATTTTCTGCTACTAACAGTCTGCCGAGATTATCAATGGCTAATGCTGATGGTTTATCAACATCTATTATTTCTTTTGGTAATTTTTTTCCGTCTTGAGAATAATTGACAATTTTTCCAAATTTAGCACCTTTTTGATTTTGAATGATCCACAAACTGCCTTTTTTATCAATGGTAATTTTTTCGGGACTATTAACGGTAAATTTGTTTATTTCTGCCATTGTTTCGGTATTATAAACCCGAACAATATTCTCCCCAGCATTGCTAACAAATAGGTGATTATTTATTGTTGCTATTCCTGTGATTTCATGACTTTTGCTGGTAATTAACATACTTTTATCCCAGCCATTCCCTTGCTCAAAAGGTGCAGGTTTTCCTGTTAAGTCATAACGTCTGACGCAGTACCAAGTTTGTCCTTGGGGAGGATAATCTTCTTTAGTTTGATCTACTCCACCTTGAGTCATAGAAATGTAAATATATTTGCTATTTACTGTTATTGCTTTCCCCCCTAAACGATTCCAACCATGTGTATCTTGGAGGATAAAAATTGGTTTACCATCTTTATATATTCCTGCTTCACTACCAGCTTCATCCCAAGCACTATTTGTGTAAATTGTCCCATCATCTTTGACATACATTCCTTCTATATTATTTTGTACTCGCAATTTACCATTACCAATTGTATTTCCTAACCAAGAAGTAATATATGTAATTTCAGGAGTTTTGACTGCTTTGGATTTTTTAGTTGTGGCTAAATCCATTGTCATTCCGGCAAATGTTACAAGTAGTCCACAGGTTAAACCCAATAAAATATTGAAAGTTATTTTTTTTCGCCAATATCTACTCTGAAATAAGTTATGAAGATATTGATAAAGTTTGTAGCAAGTTTTACTAATCTGCATAAATAATTCGGTTGCTGTAATATGCTTTTTGAATTTTTAATTTATCCCTGTGGGATAGGCTTTTAAATTCTTACTCATAAATTAACAAATAAATTTTATCTTGCAGTTAATTTCATCAAAACTTTATCAACAATATATATTTTCAAAATAAATAAATTATACTTGATACTTTTGATATTTTTACGAGTATCTATTATTTGTTATGCAAATATATTTTTTTGATGTATTTTGTTTGTGAAAATAGAATAATTTTTATATTTAAACCGATTTAGATTCTCAGCGTCGTATTAAAAGATTATGCTGAAAATAAATTATCTTGGCATTGACAAAATAAATAAAAGCATAAATCAAAATAAATCATCTCAATTTATCTATCAAAAGGGAGATAAGTAAGTGACAGGTAAAGATATAGAATTAAGTTCAGCATCGGCATCTATTCTAACTTTAGGTACGGGTTGGTTTCCTAACAATCCTGGAGGCTTAGAACGGTATATTTATGAACTAATTCATAGATTAGCAGCATCTCAAGACCAAGTAGAATTATGTGGAGTGGGTTTACCTCTAGATGCTAAAAATACACAGATTAAGTTGACTAATTTAGCTTGTCCAGATAGTAAAATTAGTTCTCGGTTATGGTCAATTCGTGATAATTTTCAGAAAACAAGATTAGGTAAACCTGATGCAATTAATCTCCATTTTGCATTATATAGTTTTCCAATTTTAGATATTTTACCTAAGGGAGTACCGGTTACTTTTAACTTTCATGGTCCTTGGGCTTCGGAAAGTCAGGAGGAAGTTGTTAATAAAAAGTTGAGTGTTTGGCTAAAGGAAAAAATAATAGAACAAAGCACTTATAATCGGTGCGATCGCTTTATTGTCCTTAGTAAAGCTTTTGGTCAGATTCTCCATCAAAAATACCAAGTTCCCTGGCAGAAAATTCACATCATTCCTGGTGGAGTTGATATTAATCATTTTCAGAATAATCTCTCGCGTCAAGAGGCTAGAATAAAACTAGGTTGGCCAACTAATCGGCCGATATTATTTACTTCCCGTCGCTTAGTTCACCGCATGGGAATTGATAAGTTATTGCAAGCTATAGCTATGATTAAAGTGGGAATTCCTGATATTTGGTTAGCTATAGCTGGTCGTGGTCATATTCAAGCTTTACTTCAACAACAAGCTAGAGAATTAGGTTTAGAAAATAATGTGCAATTCTTAGGTTTCTTACCTGAAAATGATTTACCTGTGGCTTATCAAGCGGCTGATTTAACTGTGATGCCAAGTCAATCTTTTGAAGGTTTTGGATTAGCTATTTTGGAATCTCTAGCCTGTGGTACTCCTGTTTTATGTACTCCTGTGGGGGGAATGCCAGAAATTTTACAGAAATTTTCTCCAGATTTAATTACTGAGGCGATTACTGTTGAAAGTATTGCTGATAAATTAGCACAAGTTATGTTAGGAAAACTGCCTTTACCTTCTAGGGAAGAATGTCATAATTACACAATTAAAAATTATGATTGGACTAATATTGCTCAACAAGTTCGGCAAGTTCTCCTAGCTTAAATTGATGATAGAGATTGTATGAAAATTCTATTCTTAGACCAAAGTGGTAAACCTGGTGGTGCTGAATTATGTTTAGTTGATATTGCTAAACCTTATGGTGAAAATTCCCTGGTTGGTTTATTCGCAGATGGTGATTTTCGTAAGTTACTCGAAGAAAACCAAATTCCTGTGGAGGTTTTGACAACTCAAGCTATTAAAGTTGGTAAACAAAGTGGTTTATTTCCAGCATTAGCTAGTTTAGGGCAAATAATTCCTTTAATTAATCAGGTTGTGCAACGGGCAAAGAAATATGATTTAATTTATGCTAATACTCAAAAGGCTTTAGTTGTCGCGGCAATAGCTAGTTTTTTCGCTCGTCGTCCTTTGGTTTATCATTTACATGATATTCTTTCTTTAGAACATTTTAGTAAAACTAATTTGCGAGTTGCTGTTAATTTAATTAATCGTTGTGCTGCTTTGGTAATTGCTAATTCTCAAGCTAGTAAAACGGCATTTTTACAAGCTGGAGGAAAACCCGATATAGTTGAAGTTGTTTATAATGGTTTTGCTATAGAAAATTATCAAGTTGATGAATTAGAAGTTAGAAAAATCCGAGCTAATTTAGAATTAGAAGGTAAATTTGTTGTTGGACATTTTAGCCGGCTTTCTCCCTGGAAAGGACAGCATATTTTAATTGATGCTCTTTCCCAATGTCCAGAAAATGTGGTAGTAATTTTAGTTGGTGATGCTTTATTTGGTGAACAGGAATATATTCAGGATTTACACCAAAAAGTAACTGCATTAGGGTTAGAAAATCGAGTCAATTTTTTAGGTTTTCGCTCAGATATTCCCAAATTAATGGCAATGTGTGATTTAATTACTCATACTTCCACTGCACCTGAACCTTTTGGAAGAGTTATTGTTGAAGCTATGCTGTGTGGTAAACCTGTGATTGCGGCTCAAGCTGGTGGTGCAATAGAATTAGTGGAAGATGGGATTAATGGTTTTTTAGTCACACCCGGAGAACCTCAAGAATTAGCAAAGGTGATTCATAATTGTCTGCAAGAACCTGTAAAAACTGCGAATATTGCCAATAATGCCAGAATTGTTGCTAGTGAACGTTTTGATGTTAATATTATTAATCAGCAAATTCAAGAATTGTTAGAATCAATTAGATCCCCGACTTCTTGAAGAAGTCAAGGATCTGGGTCTTGGGAAACAATGTATAATATGTAATGTATGGGTGGAGAAATCCCACCTTTACAAATTAATAAATTTTAAAGTGAATTCTCGTGGCACAAGTTGTATTAGAAAACGTTTATAAAAGTTTTCCCTCTCGCGGTGGGGAAGGTGCAAAAACGCAACCAGACGGTACCGATGGTGTAAGTGTCTTGAGACGGATTAATTTAACCATTGCTGATGGTGAATTTATGGTGCTGGTGGGACCATCTGGCTGCGGTAAAAGTACCCTGCTGAGGTTAATCGCTGGGCTGGAGGTAATGACTGGTGGTAACATTTCGGTAGGAGATAGCGCTAGTGCGCCCGCAGGGCTTCGCTTGATTAATGACTTACCTCCCAAGGACAGGGACATCGCTATGGTGTTTCAAAGTTATGCACTCTATCCCCACATGACTGTATATGACAACATTGCTTTTGGCTTACGTCGTCAGTTTCCAGATCAGGAAGTTGGCAAAAAAAGACTGACTCAATGGGGCGAAAATCTACTTGTAGGGTTAACAAAAAAGTTACCTAGTGGATTACGGTATATTTCTCCAAAAGAAAGAATTGTTAATGAACGAGTCCAAAAAGTTGCGGGTTTATTACAAATTGAAACTCTGTTAAATCGGTTACCGAAACAACTTTCCGGGGGACAAAGACAACGGGTAGCATTGGGAAGGGCGATTGCCCGCAATCCCCAAGTATTCTTAATGGATGAACCATTATCTAATTTGGACGCTAAATTACGGGCTGAAACCCGCAGCCAAATTGTTAAATTACAACGTCAATTGGGAATAACGACGATTTATGTTACCCATGATCAAACTGAAGCCATGACAATGGGCGATCGCATTGCCATTATGTCAGAAGGTAAAATACAGCAAGTTGCAGCACCTTTAGAACTATATAATCGTCCTGCTAATCGCTTCGTCGCGGAATTTATCGGTTCTCCACCCATGAATTTTATCCCTGTGGAGTTTCACGCACCTTTATTAATTACCCATACTAACTTTCGCTTTACCCTTCCAGATGTGTGGGGAAGTGCGTTACAAAACTACGACGGACAAACTTTAATGTTGGGTATTCGTCCAGAACATCTCAGTTTGGGTGTACCTGCTACTAAAAATTTACCAGTCAAAGTAGACTTAGTAGAAAACTTAGGAAATGACACTTTTTTAGCTGTAAAAATTTCTGATCCTGATTTACAAAATGTAGATGGACAAACTTTACAAGTTCGAGTTCCCCCAGATAGATTTATAAAGATAAATGACCAACTTTGGTTATCATTTGTGCCTGATAAACTGCATTTTTTTGACCCCAAAACCGAGTTAGCAATATTTCAACAATAAGGGAAGAGGTAAGAGGAAATATATTTTTATTTACCAATTCTCTATTCCCTGTTCCCTATTTTAATGATATAAAGCACTATGGGGTAATACTCTAAAAACTTCTTCTATAGTTGTTACTCCATTCATCACTTTTTCAGCAGCAGCCATACTAAAAGAAGTAAAATTAATCGGTTTTAAAATATCTTGTCAGGATTATATCATCTTGTTACAGACTCGATTGCGAGATTAATGATATTTTATTTTTGCACAAACTCTTTTATCCCCATCCTCATCCAAACTATGACACTCAATTTATATTTACTGCGACATGGTGAAACAACTTTTAGTCAAACTGGTAATTTCTGCGGTGAAACTAATGCAGAATTGACACAAGAAGGAATGCAAATGGCATCCAGTTTTGCTGATGTTTATCAAAAATTGAACTGGTCAGCGGTTTATGTTAGTCCGATGAAGCGCACCATTGCCACTGCCAAGCCATTTTGTGATGCTATTGGGATGGAGATGCAGGTGCGGGAAGGACTCAGAGAAGGTAGTTATGGACAATGGGAAACCAAGAGTAAATCCTTTGTTCAGGAAAATTACCCAGAAAACTATGTGAACTGGTTGACAGAACCCGCTTGGAATGCACCCATTGGTGGAGAAACTGCGGTAGATATTGCTAACCGTTCTCTGCCTGTAATTGCGGAAATTCAAGAAAAATATCCCCAAGGTAATGTTTTAGTAGTTTCCCATAAAGCCACGATTCGGATTATGCTTTGCAGTTTGCTGGGAATTGATTTGGGACGCTATCGTTATCGGGTAAATATTTTGGTCGCATCGGTAAGTATGGTTAAATTTGATGTTAATGGTCCTTTGTTGGAAACATTAGGCGATCGCCATCATATACCAGATCATATTCGTTCTCGTCCAGGAACTTAAATTGACACTCCCTGGCGGTAAATTTCCTGAGCGTAGTCTGTCCAAGTCCCTTGTCCCCAATAACGAAAACAGCTAGTTTGTAATAAGAGATTATGTAATAGCAGTTGGCGGTATTGACTATCTTGAGTCAGATTTACACTGGATTGATCAGATAATAAATTGTCGAATTTCCCATGAAATAAATTGCTAAATTTGTACATGGGAGATAAAACATTTTCATATCCTTGCACCCAACTAATATGATTTGTCCATGATGCCCCATCAATATGAAAGTTGGGGTGATTTTTTTTCAGTTCTTGAATCGCATTTTCTACAGCATCCGGTTGATAATTACCTTCAGGAATTTGCGCCCAGATTTGATGTTGTCCACTTGCTTGACAGGGAGGAAAGTCTGCGGGCTGACAACCTGCGGCTGCTAATAATTCTAAATATTCTGTACCGCAAACACCAACAACACCAGTTTTACCTCCTCCATTTTGCACCATATCCCCCCAAGCTTGTTGAAAACCGCCGGGAAATTCGTTCATCATCACACCACCATTTTCACCATCACCTATTTGACTAACTATGGGAGGTACGACAACATCACCTAATTTTTGTTTAGATAAAGTTTTGGCTTCATAGTATGGCTGCATTTGGGCGACTAATTTAGTGTCTGAACCTTGGGTTTTAATCAATGCAGTAATACTAATTTCTTCTCCTTGGGAATTGCGAGCTATTAACCGATGTGGTAAATGTTTATAATTTAAAGGCTGACCATTAATTGTTTCTACGGTATGTTCTTGCACTAATAACCAACGATAACCACATTCTTTTAAGGCTTTGATAAATGCAAACAAGGTATCTGGATGGTTTGGTAAGTGCATTTCTGGAGGGGAAAATCCTTTGATTCTTGCTAATGCTTCCCAACCAAAAATTGCCGCAAAATAATGTTGCCAAGCGATAATGTGGAGTTTAATATCTGCTATGGGGGTGGAAGGGATGACAGCATGACTCCACATAGTCCCCAACCATTCTACATAGGGCTGGTAGGTAGGATTGCAGGTGATGCGTTTAAGATTATCTAGAATATCACTTCTGCCCATTTGTACCAGTCCCCATAAAAGATTACCAGAATAATCCAACATCACACGGGGATTACAGCCTTGTGCAACTAATTCAGGAATAAAATCTCCCATGCGACTATAACAATTAGCAAAAGGGGCAGCATTGTGATTATCTCCTTCTTGCTGATGGGCAAACATATATTGTAAATTGCTGATCAATAAACCATTATTTCCCGCTGGGATAGTGGGTTGGTGCATATGTAGAGCGATCGCAAATACTGCATTAATATCTGCTAATTTCAGATTAGTCGTTGGTAAAAAAATAGGTTCATCGTGGTTAACTACAGTCAACACTTCTTTTTCCCAACCGCAGATATTTGGCAGATTATCAATAATTTCGGGTAACGTAGGGAGATTATCTGGTAATTTCAACATTTATAGCCCCTCAAAAATAATGTATAACTAAATGTTTAGAGTTGATGAGAATCTGTATTATTACAAATTGCCTCATACAATTCTGTATTTTCTTTATGTAGTTCCTTTATTATTTCTTGCAGCCGTAAACATTCATCGGAAGAAAAAGACTTGACTGTTGCAATATCTTTATGTTTTGTTATTCCACGCTTCATAGGGTACAAATTATGAGCCGGATCAAACCAGACAATATTGAACGTATTATTCCAAATGAAACCATGAATTCGCCCATAATTTTTGCCCAATCTTACTTCAAAAGCCCTTGAGGCTATTTCGCTAGCCTGATCTAGCGATGATTCTTCGTCTTTTGTTTGAACAAAAAGCTTATTCTTAATCTTGGCAATTATCTCATGAGGAAATGAATCCCTAATTGAAGTTTGGGAGTTAAAGATCGACTTAGGTAATAAACTAGGATGTGTTTGCTCAGTTATTTCCCTTTCTGTGCTGGATTCTATCCTTGATATGCAATCAAAGAATTTCTGATAATATTTGATTTCCATTCCATGAAAAAAGAACTCTTCTGAGTCCCAATCAAGGTAATTAAAGGAAACACGAAGACGCTCTTCTGCTACAGACTTTGCATCTTGATCCGCAATAGTATTAAACTTCTTTTTAGCCATTGGCTTTTAACTTAGAAGCGAAGTAATCACGCAAAGATTCTTTCGTAATTAAAGCATTGCTACCTTCTGATTCGTCCAAATCACCCCTTGCATCTAACCAAGGTCTTTCTCTATGGGTCATTGTGCTAAGTGCTGCTCCATCGTAGCGTCCATAAGCACTAACGATATCTTGTAAATATTCATAATCAATTCCATCTGGCTCAGATACCTCCTCATCAATTGGATGCCACTTATACTCCTTATACTTATAGTATAGGGAGTCTATCACTGGACCATGCTGCCATGCCTGAAAATCTTCAGGGAATAACTCTTTTTCTTCAGCTAGAGCATACCCTTGTGCATAATAACACAATTTTTGCAGCTTCATTGGTGAAGGGCTTTCATCAAATAGGTCTCTGTGAATGGTGATGATTGCTTTTTTAACTTGATCTAATTCTTGTGAAATCATAATTTATTGATTTACCTCAACCACATACTATTGTACTATATAAGTAGTCAGGCAAAATTATTTTCACATCTTACTTCCCAATAGATCAGGTTATAACCAGCATTTCTGGTGATTGATCATGATATTTAAGCCACAAGCTAAGTAACCCCAACAATAGAAACCCTTGCAAAGCGTTCCATCAATAGTTACACTTTTTAGAATATTCTCATTTTTGTTTAGCAATTACCCAAACACTCAAACAGCTAGTTCTTGACAAAGAACTCAAACTATGGTAGTGCGTCGGTATTGCCAAACTCAAAATCAGCAATAAAAAAACTCAGAGATTCTTCTGATTGACGGTTTCCGTCATGCAGAACCTCAGTAAGAAAATTGCTTTGTAAACATAACTATCCTGGAGGCTTGTAGTCAATGGGACTACCTTGGTATCGGGTACATACAGTCGTTCTGAATGATCCAGGTCGGCTGATTTCTGTACACTTAATGCACACAGCTTTAGTAGCTGGCTGGGCAGGTTCAATGGCATTGTACGAACTAGCCGTTTATAACCCTAGTGATCCAGTTCTTAACCCCATGTGGCGACAAGGGATGTTCGTACTTCCCTTCATGGCACGTTTAGGCGTAACCGAATCTTGGGGCGGTTGGAGCGTAACTGGTGGCACAGCAGTAGACCCCGGTTTCTGGTCATTTGAAGGCGTTGCTGCGGCTCACATCGTTCTTTCTGGTTTATTATTCTTGGCTGCCGTTTGGCACTGGGTTTTCTGGGATTTGGAACTCTTTCGAGATCCTCGCACTGGTGAACCTGCGCTAGATTTGCCAAAAATGTTTGGTATTCACCTGTTCTTATCCGGTTTACTTTGTTTTGGTTTTGGTGCATTCCACCAAACTGGATTATTTGGTCCGGGAATGTGGGTATCTGATGCCTATGGCATCACTGGCAGTATTCAGCCAGTAGCACCAGAATGGGGTCCGGCTGGATTTAACCCCTATAACCCAGGTGGCATTGTCGCTCACCACATTGCGGCTGGTGTAGTTGGTATTATCGCGGGTTTATTCCACCTGACAGTTAGACCTCCAGAAAGGCTCTACAAAGCCCTACGGATGGGGAATATTGAAACCGTACTTTCTAGCAGTATCGCTGCTGTCTTCTTCGCTGCTTTCGTAGTAGCCGGAACTATGTGGTACGGTAACGCTGCTACCCCAATTGAACTGTTTGGACCTACCCGCTATCAGTGGGATCAAGACTACTTCCGTCAAGAAATTCAGCGTCGTGTGCAAACCAGTGTTGCTGAAGGTGATTCTTTGACCGCAGCCTGGGCAAAGATTCCTGAAAAACTGGCTTTCTACGATTATGTTGGTAATAGCCCCGCTAAAGGTGGTCTATTCCGTACAGGTCCAATGGTGAAGGGTGATGGTATTGCTGAATCTTGGCAAGGTCACGCTGTGTTCACAGATGCCGAAGGACGGGAATTAACAGTTCGTCGTCTACCTAACTTCTTTGAAACCTTCCCAGTCATTTTGACCGATAAAGATGGTGTTGTCCGGGCTGACATCCCCTTCCGTCGGGCAGAATCTAGATATAGCTTTGAACAAACTGGCGTAACTGTCAGTTTCTACGGTGGTAATCTGAATGGTAAAACCTTTACAGATCCCGCTGATGTCAAGAAGTATGCCCGTAAAGCTCAAGGTGGAGAGATCTTTGAATTTGACAAAGAAACCTTGAACTCTGACGGTGTATTCCGCACATCTCCCAGAGGTTGGTTTACCTTTGGTCATGCTGTATTCGCTCTATTATTCTTCTTTGGTCACCTGTGGCATGGTTCACGGACAATTTACCGTGATGTATTTGCCGGTGTGGAAATTGAAGAAGAACAAGTTGAATGGGGTCTTTTCCAGAAGCTGGGTGACAAGACAACTCGCCGGAGAACGGAAGCTTAAAACTTGGATCAGGTGTGAAGTAGATTTTTCTACTTCATGCTTTTTCCCCGGTTTGGTAAACTAAAATTACTGGCTCAACAGGCAGGATCTGAAAAATATGGAAAGTGTTGCTTACATCTTGATTTTAGCCCTAGCAATAGGTGTACTCTTTTTTTCAATCGCCTTCCGCGAACCCCCTCGGTTTGAGAAAAAAGATAAGTAGTTAGTTATTCCCGATTTATAAGGGAATATAGAATTTTTATCCGTTGTTACTAATGATAGTAGCAACGGATATTTTAGTTTAAGACTTCTTTCTTCTCCTAACTCCTGACTCCTGACTCCTGACTCCTGACTCCAAAATATGATATAATTTTATGTCTGGAAGTTGATATGTGTTAAGACTAGCTATTCTAAGCTAGGATAAGACAGCAATGTAAGTGGAAATTGTCCTCCCCCTACTTACATATAAACTGAATTTATGACAAAACCTTTACGGAGACTAGACCCAGGAACACATTAGCATGGTCAATCAGAACTTAACCGCTACAGAAATTGGATTTACCCACGAAGATTTCGCTGCTCTACTTGATAAATACGACTATCACTTCAGCCCTGGAGATGTCGTACCGGGTACAGTTTTCAGTATAGAGCCGCGCGGCGCTCTGATTGACATAGGTGCGAAAACCGCAGCATATATACCCATACAAGAAATGTCTATTAACCGGGTCGATGCCCCGGAAGAAGTCTTACAATCAAACGAAACACGGGAATTTTTCATTCTTACCGATGAAAATGAAGATGGTCAGCTCACCCTTTCAATTCGTCGGATTGAGTATATGCGGGCTTGGGAGCGAGTACGGCAGTTGCAAGCAGAAGATGCTACTGTCCGTTCTGGCGTTTTCGCAACCAACCGTGGTGGTGCATTAGTGCGAATTGAAGGATTGCGCGGCTTTATCCCCGGTTCTCATATTAGCACTCGCAAACCCAAGGAAGATTTGGTAGGCGAAGAACTGCCTTTGAAATTCTTAGAAGTAGATGAAGAGCGTAACCGCTTAGTTCTCTCCCATCGTCGGGCGCTGGTTGAGCGGAAGATGAACCGTTTGGAAGTTGGCGAAGTGGTTATTGGTACTGTTCGCGGTATCAAACCTTACGGTGCTTTCATTGATATTGGTGGCGTGAGCGGACTGCTACACATTTCTGAGATTTCCCACGAGCATATTGACACTCCTCATAGTGTATTCAATGTCAATGATGAAGTGAAAGTAATGATCATTGACTTGGATGCAGAAAGGGGACGGATTTCACTGTCTACCAAACAGTTAGAACCAGAACCTGGTGACATGATCAAGAACCGTGATTTGGTTTACGATAAGGCCGAAGAAATGGCAGCTAAGTATCGGGAACAATTGCTTGCCAAACAGCAAGGTATTACTATACCTGCGGAAGTAGCACCTGTGGAAGGCGCTGAAGAAATTGCACCTGTGGAAGCTGTAGCTGAGGAAGAAATTCCCGCAGCAACAGAAATTGAAGAAGAGATCCCAGCCGCTATTGAATCATAGATTGATAGTTGTAATTACCTACAACTGAGATCATGAAAGTATTGAATTAAGAGGGTTTTTCCCTCTTTTTTTATGGCAATTGGCTATTCAATTGAATTATTCCCTGTTCTTTAACAACTGAAAAATATGGTAACTATTAAATGTAAAAACATTGCGTTTTCTCATATTGAAGCAATTTTATTTGATAAAAACGGGACTTTAGAAGATTCCGAGTCATATTTAATAACGTTGGCACAAAAAGCAACGCGGATAATAGACGCGCAAATTCCCGGTATTGGTGAACCATTGTTAATGGCTTTTGGTATTAATGGCGATTTTTTAGATCCAGCGGGTTTAATATCAGTAGCGAGTCGCAAAGAAACAGAAGTTGCAGCAGCAGCCTATATTGCGGAAACCGGAAGAGGATGGTTTGAATCTTTGAAAATTGCCCGTCAAGCTTTAGAAGAGGCTGATCAATATGTTAGCAAAACTCCCTCACCTTTATTTGTGGGTAGTTTGGAGGTATTACAGTCTTTGTCAGTAGCGGGATTAAAATTGGGGATTCTGTCAGCAGCCACTACTGAAGATGTAGAGAAATTTGTGATTAATCACCAATTAAGCGATTATTTGCAACTGGAAAAGGGAGTTGATGAGGGTCCAAGTAAACCAGATCCAGCCCTGTTTTTAGAAGCTTGTCAAGCTTTAGGAGTAGCACCAGGGGCAACTTTAATGGTAGGTGATTCTGTGGGTGATATGCAAATGGCACGTGATGCTAAAGCTGCTGGCTGTATTGGTATTACTTGGATTGGGAGGGCAGATAATGTTAAAGGTGCAGATGTGGTAATTAATCAACTTGAGGAAATTCAGGTGATTGATGATTGAATGATTTCCTAGTTCTATTTATTGACACACCAATGCAGAAAAATTTTGGCAATTAAGTTAAAATTTAAGCGGACTAACTACCAACTACTCACTATCTCTTAATTATGAATCAATCCAATAATGGTGGCATACTTGAACAGTTTGTAAACATGGTGATGGGGGTAAAAACTGGCAATCAACAACAGTCTCTAAATACATCAGCAGGGGACACACAAGAACTAGATATCAAGGCAGTTTTAGTTTATAAATTAGGGACTATTCTGCAAATAGGAGTGATGATTCTTGTGTTACTGGGAATGGAAAAATTAGTAATTTTAATTGACAATAATTCTGCTTTTCCCAGTTGGTTTAGCACTTTAGTCACGGCATTATTTTTTGGTTTATTAAGTATCCGTTCCCGCATTTTTTCGCTTTTAGATAATACCCGTTCTCGGACAACTTATGATCAGGTAATTAGACCAAAATGGTCTCCTCCACCTTTAGCATTTCCCATAGTTTGGATGTTCATTGCCGTTTTGCGAGTAATTTCTTCGGTATTAGTTTGGCAGGAAATGAATCACCAATTTTTGGTATTACCTTTAATTCTGTTTGTGGTACATCTGGCTTTAGGAGATACTTGGAATACGATTTTTACCGTAGAACGGAGATTAGGTGCTGCTGTTCCTGTGGTGATTTTAGGGCCTTGGTTATCGGCTATGGTTGTAACGGCAATTTATTGGCAAACTGTTCCTTTAGCGGGAATGATTTTATCTTTTTCTTGTGTATGGTTAACTGTAGCTAGTGCATTGGTGTTGAGAATTTGGCAGTTAAATGGATCTGAGCCTTTGTATCCTTTGAAATTGGCTGTTGTGGAGAAATAAATAGTCATAATTCACATTTAGGGGAAAGAAAAGACCGCATTTAATATCTATGAAAAATGGTAGGGAAGAATTAATTCTCTACCACTGAATTCAGGAATTTAAACGCCTAACATAGTGCTGTAATATTAAACTATAATTCTTCAATTGTTACTAAACCACCTTCTATAAATTGGATAGATAGTTTATAACCGTCAAGTAAAGCAGTTCCTAATAAGGGACGCTTTCCTGTAGCTAAAACATTAACTACTCTTTCTTCTCCATTCCAGATAATGGTAGCTTGATGTACTGGTAAAAGCACACGGCTATTATCTGCTAAAGTTGCATACATATCATAAACACAAGGAAAACCCAAGAGATTAACTGCTGCGGTCGGTAAGGAAAGAAACTCTGTAAAACCTGTATCAATCACAAATTCAATTGTAAAATCTGGTTGTTCTGGCAATCGAAATATAACATTGACAGTTGCACGCCCGTTTTTAATAATACCAGTTATCACCGATAATCACGCTCCATTTCTCCACTAAAGGAGGCAGCAACTTTATAACCAATGCGAATCCCAAAAAGTCGAGCAAATCTGTTTTTATTCCGTAAATAATGCGCTGATTCTATGCCTGTTTTATCAATAGCATATTCACCTGTTTCTATATCAATAATTATCATTTTACCGATGTTTTCATCAGTTTCTACTTGTTGACGAATACCATTTTCATATAATTCTTTGGCACGGTTTGCGACTTCTTCGCTGCTGAGGAGAATAGCTTGCATTTTATTTCATCCTTTTTCGTGATTAGTTTATTATACTTGATCAAGCGATACCTTCAGTCAGCGCTTCGCTATCGCCTTTGGTACTGGGTTCCGCATAATTGCACATCTCCAGTATAGTTTAACTAAGAGCGATCGCTTCGGTAAGCTTTACTAAACGACACCTTTCGCATTAGTGATCACAAATGTTACAATGCAGCTATGTTGTAAATCAAGGTTAAAAAAAATGAAAAAAGAAGACACAATTGAAAAGCTAAAACGTCAAATTCAATTAATTGATAATTTAAAATACATAATTCCAGGAACACAATATAGAGAAAAAGAAAAACTCTTTATTAAATGGAAACGAGATACAGAAATTTTGATTGAACAAATATTTGAAAAAGATTCTCGACATATAGAGGAATTTAAAAATATTTTTGGTTCTACCGCTCCCTTTATGGAGAAATAGGATTGAAATACCAAGGTAGTAAAGCACGAACTCGGAAATTTTCAAAATTCCGGAATCC
>NZ_LJOQ01000009.1:91366-98554 GCF_001672255.1 Anabaena sp. AL09 | reverse complement strand
TGTTACGAATGAATTGGGTGGTACGAATTGCATCGTCTATGGCGTTGTATTGATCTTGTTTACCTTTAACTTTGTATTCTAGGACTAGCATGGATTTAACTTTGAACAATCAATTTGATTTGGTTTCAACCTGCATTTATTATATAATATGTCAGTGCAGGATAAAGGAAAGCACCTAGCCTTCATCCCGCAGCTGTTGCACAGGTGTGTCCTCCTGAGTCGGACACGCCTTCAAGGGTTTTCGGCATTCTCCTTATAACCAGTTTCAGTTATATCAATACCTTGTCCAAATCGAAAAAAGTCTTGATTTGTAGGTTGGGTTGACGTATGTTACCCAACATGAGCGTCGGGTTGTGATGATATTATCATCTCTAGAAACTGAATATACGCACTAAAGTTATTTTATTTTTATTTTTGCTTGGCTACTCATTTCCATTATCCCACCCAAAAGCCTGAAAACCCTATTATATGTCTTCTCTAGGAAGAAAGAAGATCCTGATGTTTTGCCATTGAGTCCTCTACCTAGTGACGCTCTAATTGTATCTAACGTTCCCAAAAGGTCAGTTGTCAGGAGGAAAAAAGAAGAAGTAAAATCCCCCTGCCCCCTGCTCCTCTGCCCTATACTTGACTATGTAAAAGGTAACTATATGGTTCTTCTAGGGATTGCACGGTACTAGATTTAATGGCATCTAAATAACGTAGTAATAACTGGACTTGTTGTAAATTGGGACGATAGGAGAGATTGCCTTGCTTTTCAAATAGTGGTGGAGAGTTTATGCCTGCTTTGAGGGAATCAATTGCTTTGTAGTCGAGATTTTCCTGGGAGTGATGGGTCAGCCAAAGGTAATCTGAAGCCGCAGGAATTAAGCCTGGTGGTAGTTCACCTTCTAGGAAAGCCAATAACCGCTGTTGACAGATACGGGTATTGATACCACGACTTTCAAATAATTGCAAGACTTCACCAAAGGTTAAAGAACGGTTGGGCAATAGTTTTAGCAATTCAGAGAATAGGAAATAATCTGTGTATTGTTGTTTAGGTATGTCTAAAACTTGGGGATGCAACGGTAACATAGTTAAACCTAATGCAACTCGACTGCAATTAGGAGCGCCGTTTTCACCAAGGTATAAGTCCTGAATAATTTTGGCATTAGGCAATTTTTGCCGTAACCAACGGTTAATAGTGCCGACGGAAGCCACACCACCGCTCAGGACAGCTTGATTAATAGCTTCGGTGGGAATACCACGGGCTACTAATAATTTGTTAAGCTCTCGATTGAGACGACGGACAAAGGGGACAAAGACTTGACTTTCTAAATCTCGGCGCTGTAATACCCAACTTTGGTCGGCGAATTCTAGGGTAAAGGTTTCTTGGTGCTGTAAAATTAACTTTAATGCCAATGCTGCATCTAATAAGGCTTGTCCCAGGAGAGAACTTTCTAGACGTTGCTGGAGACGAATCCGTGCTTGTGTATCTGGTTCTCCAACTTTGGGTAGTACCAGTCCTTCTAAACCCAAATTAGAGAATTGCATTTGGTCTAAACCGGGAATTGAGGGTTGCCAATGCCAAGGATTAGCATTCGCTTCTTCATGATGAAATTGCCCAGGTTGGCGAAGTTGGCGGGATTTTGGTGGTAGTAGTAACTGACAAATAATATCCTGTTCAATGCCTTTACCAGAGTAGGCAAAATTGTGGAGCATGAAGTTTTTGTATACCAATTCTTCCATATTTGCTGGTATATCTACCAAGGTCATTTCTACTAACGTTGCCCCAATATTAATTGCTAAAGTGTTACCTACCAGGAGATAATTGCTAGTTTTTAAAGCCCGTAAACCCTGCTTTTCGCTGATTTGGATAGATTGACCATTGGCACTGTCTAATTCTGGCAGTAAACTGGCGATCGCTTCTTCCACAAAAAAGACTTGTTGAGGATGAGAGATAAGTTCGCTAGTCACAATCGCTTCTCGAACATTAAAGCGATATTGTTCTGTCCAACTGGAAGGACAAGTACAGATGACACCAGCGATATTCTTAATTACCTTGGAAAAAGTTGGTATATTCATTCCCACAGCATTAGCAATTAAAGCTGGTGTGGTACTAGTTTGACTAGCTCTGAGAGTTGATAGTAGCTTAGAGAGCGATCGCACTACCCAAATCAATGGACCTGCGGAAAACTCATTTAATTGCAGCATTGGTTCCCATTTTTGTCGTTCTTGCTGGTAGGGAACTGCTATTTGTAAATAAGGCTTTAACTGTGCTGAATAAAGATGAGGGGAAGATTCTGATTGTCCATTTTTCACCTGATGAGAAGTTGAATTTGTCGGTAAATAAACTTCTGCTGGTAACCGGAATGATTGCTGAAAAGAAGCATCACCACTTTGATTTTCTGCTGACCAATAAATTGGATAAACTACCAATTTAGAGTGATTTAATAAAGCCGCAGAAATTCCTGTCGTGCCAATATCAATTCCTAAATACCAAGTCGTATTTAAATTATCCTCTGGGACAAGATGATTATTTTCATCATTGGGAATTGAGGATTGAGGACTGGTAATTGGAGTTTGCTCACTGGTAATTGAAGCTTGAGAAAAATCTTCTTTTTCTGCTTCTATATATGTCTGAGTTGTCAAACTTAAATCTACTTCCTGACAGTTATCTAAAGCTATATCCTGATTTTCCGGTTCTATGTGGGAATTATCTGATTGATTGATAACTGTTATTGGTACTTGTTCATGAGTCGTATCTACTAACAAATCAGTCAGAACTGTAATTGTATCCACAGAATTTGGTTCTGCTAACGTAGTGCTGTCAGCTAGACTAGAAACTGTCGAACTGTTAATTTCTAATGCTGATAAATCATGATTAACCACTTCAGAAGCAATGGATAAACTTTCATCTTCCTTCAGCAAAATATCAGGAGAAAATGAGAAACTTAGCGGTGAAGAAATTTCAGTATTAAAGAAACTAGCATAAAGTTCAGCTACTTCATCAGTATTTGTTAATTGTAAATCTTTTGCAGATTGTGTTGGCTCTTGTAACAACTCTGTATCCAGATCAATTGGCAATATTTCCGCAGCAGGAAGTTCTACAAGTACATCTTCTGAAGGTGTTAATTGTTCAACAACCGTGGACTCAGCTAATAATGGTGATGCCGCAGTCGGAAGTTCTGTAGATACATTTTCTGAAGGTGTTAATTGTTCAACAACAGAGGACTCAGTTAATAATGGTGATGCCGAAACTATTTCAGTGTTGACATCAGAAATAGAAGACTCATTAATCAAGACTTGTTGTTGTAAATATTGAGTCAAATTATTGAGAAACTTCGCCATCAATTGTTCACCTTGCATCCCCTCATTGTGCATTTTAGCTAATGCTTGAGATAAGGATTGATAATAGGCGTTAATATTCCGTTCTAGGGCTTCAAAAATAGTATTAACAGTTCCATCTAGAGACAGTAAGCGTTGATCTAAATTCCGAGCCAAATTTGCCAACTGTTCTACCCGTTCTGCTGATTCTAAAATAGGTTGAATGGCAGAAGTAATTGCTTCTAAATTCTGTAAATCAGGGTTAATTATTACCGCAGAATTTGATTTTAGATGTGGCACTAAACGACCCATGAGGACTTCTAAAAATTCAGAAATCATTTCGTCTTGGTTCGCTAACTGCTGACTTAATGAATGGTTTTGCAGTCGCTTTTGCTCTAGTTGCCTAATTTCCTGAATCAAATCTGCTCTTTCTGCTAACAGCCTGGATAATTCCGCTTGTAAAGGCTGAATTAAGACCATTAATTCTTGTTTGATTTGTCCTGTTTCAATACTACTAAGCTCTGGTTGATGCGAACCAGACTCAAATACAGATGGAACATTAACCTCTTGGTTAAATTGTGTCAAGAGAGATGAAAATTTTGGTGTGGGAAGTGGGTTTGTAGTTTCCGGTAGGACATCATCTTTTGATACTTCCTCCTCACTCAGTCGCACCAAGAAGTTATGTACTCGTTGTAAAACGTCTTTTTCCTGTTGTCCTTGGTTAGACAGGAACTTAGAAATGCCTTTAGCTGTGTGAGACAGTAAGTGATCAATATCTGCAATTAGTTGGTGAATTTCATCAATATGGGAAGTCACGTTAAATTACCTTAGTTAAAAATGTACAAAATTTTAGAAGATTCAGGTTTAGGTAGTTTTTAAGCGCAGAGCGCAGTCTACGCGATTGCGTGGTGTTATTCATGCACTCTCGTGAGGGATACAGGAAAATCAAATAATACTTCTAAGTAGGTTGGCGTTAAAAATTGTCGTTATGACAAGGGAACAGGGAACTCTTAACTGGGAACAGGGAACTTAAACATGAGTTTTTCCTGTTCCCTCTGAAATTTTTATAACATAGTTGGTGTAATCTCAGACAATCTCTATTAAAGGTGGTTGTAATTTAATGGGTTGCGACAAGTTAACAGAAAATTGCGGTTACGGAAATCAGATAGTCAGTCACGGGTGGCGGATACGTTGCTATTTTTGGCAGAGGGGCAAAGCAAACAAGAGAATACAGGCACGGAAATTCCTAATTTACCCCACCGCGAGTTAAGTAGTTTAAGTGGATTGGCACGGGAAACTGTGACAAGAGTGCTGAGAAAATTAGAAAAAAAGGGTTTGATTGTGAGAGATCAAGATATAATTCATATTCCCGATTGGTCAGCTTTGGAAAAAACCATCGTTTAATTGAGTTGCCTGCATGAGTATTGTTGATTTGCTCCCAGAAGAACCAGAGAAAGATTCATCTCCTGAATCTCTTCCCCAAAGTCAATTACAGTACCAACCTCTTAAAGTTGAGAGTACCTTGAGGATGGTGGAAACGGCTTTCTTAGCAAGTACGGCGAGTTTAATTTGGTTTATTAATTTTTATGTTCCTTTGGGTCCTGTATTGCGGGTATTTTTTCCTATCCCTATTGCTTTGGTTTATTTACGTTGGGGTAAACGGGCAGCTTGGATGGCAGCGGTGACTTCTGGATTGCTGTTGTCTGTGTTGATGGGTCCATTCCGCAGTTTGTTATTTGTCATGCCTTTTGGCTTGATGGGTGTGCTATTGGGGGTGACTTGGTATCGTCGTGTCCCCTGGATTGTTTCGATGACTTTAGGGACGTTATTGGGGACTATGGGGGTGTTTTTTCGGCTGTGGTTTTTGTCTGTGCTATCGGGGGAAGATTTGTGGGTTTATGTGATTAACCAAGTGACAGAAATTATTGAATGGATTTTTTTAAAGTTGGAATTGTTAATGACTCCCAATTTATTATTAATTCAATTAGGAGCGATCGCTTTCATTGTTCTTAATAATTTTATTTACTTGTTTATAGTCCATCTTACTGCTTTGTTACTTTTGGATCGCTTAGGAAATCCCATTCCCCGTCCACCTCATTGGGTGCAAGTGTTGATGGATTATGAGTAGTCCTAACTATGATTTTTTTGATTAATTTGATAAAGATGATTAATTGTAAAAGTCATAACTATGATTTTTTTGATTAATCTGATGAAGATGATTAATTAATCAGGAAAATCAGAAAAATCAGAAAAATCACCGTTTAGATATGATTAATATTTACACACAAGTTCCCCAGGGCAAAGCATGGCTTCATCGTTATCGGGGTAAATTACCGATATTTGCCTGTATTTTGGGATTTACAGAAACGGGTTTAATTCCTGGTATTTCTGCCGCTGGGTTGACTCCACAGGATCGCCAATATACGGCTTGTGCTGATGGAGAATTTCTCTATTACGGTGCTGAACATCAACCCAAGTACCCTCTCCCTCCTTTGACTTCGGGGGCTTCTCCTGTGCTGATTTCGCGGGCGGTGGTGGCTAATTTAAATATCCCTGTGTACTTGTTTAATGCGGGATTACCCCATACTCCACCTGTACCATTAATTGATTTGGGTGGTGCGCCGGCGAAGTGTTTAAGTCAGGGTGCAGCTATGGATATAGATACTGTCAAACATTTATTAGCACAAGGATTGCGTTGGGGTGATCAATTAAGTTCTGAATTAAGTTCTCATGGGTATTTAATTCTCAGCGAGTGCGTTGTCGGTGGCACAACAACAGCCTTGGCAATTTTAACTGGTTTGGGCATTGATGCTGTTGGTAAAGTTAATAGTAGCCATCCTGTGTGTAATCACGGACAGAAATGGGATTTGGTGCAAGCGGGATTGGCAAAAATTCCCCCGTCTGTTGATCCTTTAGAACTGGTGGCCGCAGTAGGTGATCCTATGCAGGTGGTAGTAGCAGGAATGGCGATCGCCGCGAGTCGGAGTTGTGGGGTATTATTGGGTGGAGGTACACAAATGTTAGCAGTTTATGCTTTAATTCAAGCGATCGCTTACACATATTCTTTATCTTGGCAACCCGCAGAAATTGTCATCGGCACAACCCGTTGGGTAGCAGAAGATCCCACAGGTGCAACAGTTGATTTAGCCCAAAGTTTAGACAAAAATAGCATCCCTCCCTTGTTAGCTACACAATTGAGTTTTGCTAATTCTCGATATCCTCAACTTCAAGCTTATGAACGGGGTTTTGTCAAAGAAGGTATTGGTGCTGGTGCGGCTTGTATAGCTGCCTCTTTAAGTCAAAATTGGCAACAAAATCAATTATTAGCAGCTATTGAAGCCCAACTTGAAGAACTTAGCCGCAATTAATAAACTCTCTGTCTGAGTAACTGTTCTTCTAAAGCAGCAATCCGATGATATGCAGCGGTTAACTGAGCTGTTAGCCGTTGAATTTGGATTTCTGGTGTTATGTGTTTATCTGTCGTCTGATAATTCATTTCTACAATACCATCTAACAAAATATCTTTATGCTTCAATTCTTTTAACTCAGGCACTGGCTGTTTCTTTTCTAGATAATGTTCTATGACTGGTAACTTATCTAAAGATGAATCTGACAAAGCTTGAGATAGCCGCATATCAAGCCTTTCAATCACTTCATAGATAGCATCAACTTTCTGGCTTAACGTAAGAATTTGTTTTTCTAAAGATTCCATTTAATACCTGCACCAAAAAATATTGTCTCTATGTTATTCACTTTACTGAGGATCTTCGATATACTTATGGATTATTTAACTTTTCATAAGACCTCGCGGTAAGTGGGAAACGAGCGCGTCTTTAGACCTGAGAGGGAAACGGCACGAGGGATTTTAATCCCTGTGGTATGTTA
>NZ_LJOQ01000009.1:0-91274 GCF_001672255.1 Anabaena sp. AL09 | reverse complement strand
TTTGACGGTCGCAGCGAGATTAGATTGAGCTAAACTCTTAATTTAATTCTGTCAGTAGAATCTCAGTGGCTTGGCTCCCTGAGAGTGTCAACTTGTTTCAATACCTTAGCCATTTTTTGCAGGTTGGGTTAAGCGACAGCACAACCCAACGCATTTGTTCGGTTTCAGTGCTGATGCAAGCGGTAAATTTTCTAGCTCAATATGTAAAATTGCCCCATCAAACTCAAGCTATGATTGAGGATGGCTATATTCACCAACTGTAAAATCAATGGACAGACGATCTTTTTTATTGGGTATAAGTACCTTAACACTTTCTCAATTGATCACAGGATGCGGAACAAACCAGCAACCCCCCTTAAATGTACAGCTATTAAAAAATTCTATTCCTGGTCAGGTAGTTAATCAGTTTCGGAAAACTGTAACTCAAGGGGGAGAATTGAAATTTACCCCAGTGAATCAGCTTCAGGAGTTATTTAAATTATTACAGACTTGGCAACAACCGCCAACTAATAATCAGCAAGAATGGACTCGTTATTTACCATTTAATCAAAATCAAAAATCACCGACTGCTAATTTAGTTACCTTGGGAGATTATTGGTTACAAGCAGCAATTGATCAAAAACTAATTCAACCATTAGCAACAACAAATATCAAAAATTTAGCTAACTTAAATGAAAAATGGCAACAACTAATTAAGCGTGATCAAGAAGGTAAAATTTGGGGTGTTCCTTATCGGTGGGGGAATACAGTAATTATTTATAATCAAGAAAAGTTTCAAAAATTAGGTTGGAAACCAACAGATTGGAGTGATTTATGGCGGAGTGAATTACAAAATCGGATTTCTTTACTTAATCATCCCAGAGAAGTAATTGGTTTAGTTTTGAAGAAATTAGGAAAATCTTATAACACGGAAAATATCAAGCAAATTTCCGCACTAAAACCAGAATTACAAGCATTAAATCAACAAGTCAAATTCTATGATTCTCAAAACTATCTAGAACCATTAATTACTGGGGATACTTGGTTAGCAGTTGGTTGGTCTCATGATATTATTCCGGTAATCAGTCGTTATCAAAAATTTGCCGCAGTTGTTCCCCAATCAGGAACAGCAATTTGGACTGATTTATGGGTAAGTCCCAAAGGTGTTAGTAATGATGGTTTAGCATATCAATGGTTAGATTTTTGTTTACAACCCAATACCTCTAAACAAATTGCCTTACTAACTAAAAGCAATTCTCCTGTGGACAATGCTATGGTTCTGGGGGATATTCAGAAACAGTTACAGAATTTATTATTAACTGATGCTGAAATTCTGGCCAAAAGTGAATTTATACTCCCCTTACCTCCAGCAGTTATGAAAGAGTATGAAGATTTATTCATCAAGATCAAACAATCATAATTTTGGCAAGAAGAACGGAATCCAACTTTGCTTTTAATGATTCATTCTTGAGGATAATTGCTGATTTTGTCTCTTTGGACTCTAATCCATAACTGCTGACTTTTGTGAAATTTTAAGTTCAGTAAAGATGTTTGTAATCAATAGGGCTTACGGACTGGTGGAGTTTTGGAAAATAGCCTGGTTTTGAAACCAATCCTTTCCTATCTGGATAGTAATATCTGAACCGATATTACCAGTGCTTTCTACGCGTACTTCCCCAAATCCCAAGAGACTACGGACTGATTCGGCACTATCTCCATCTCCTTGTTGTGCCACAATGTGAGTTATATCCAGGGGTTGTCCCCAGGGTTTGGAGACAAAGATATTTTTATATCCAGCTTTTTCCAATGTTCTAATTAGGGGACGCAATTGAGAGCGATTGTTCCCTGTACTATCCTGAATAGCTACACGCAGATGACTAGGTTCAGCAAACGATATTTCTGCCGTCTTCGCTTCTAAACCGAAATGCTGCGTCATTACTTTCGCAATATTCCGCCCATCTGGAACCCAGTAGCTGGCATCAAACTCATGATTTTCGCTAAAGCGTCCAGGTAGCATTAACATTTGCATATTCGAGCGATTGATTTTTGAGCCAAAACCAACTAGAGCTACTAATTCCTCAACAGATAAGTTAGTATCAATATTTTCCTTAACAACATTGAGAATGTCTGGTAATTTCGTGATGGTTGTCGGGTTCAGAGTCTGTTCAATTAAGGACCGCAACACCATTTGCTGGCGCTGAATTCGACCAATATCTCCCAGTTCATCATGACGATAGCGGAGTAATTGCAATGCCTGTTCACCATTGAGATGTTGTTGACCCGCTTTTAAATTAATGTATAAATGCTGGGAATCATCCCGATATTTCATATCTTTGGGGACATAAATATTCACTCCCCCCAAAGCTTCAATTAGCTTACTAACGCCCAAAACATTAATACGAATATAGCGATCAATTCCTACTCCACCTAAAAGATTACTAACGGTTTTCGCCGTTAACGCTGGTCCACCCTCTGCATTAGCCGCATTAATTTTTTTCACTCCATACCCTTCAATTTCTGTACGGGTATCTCTAGGCACAGAAAGCATGACTATTTTTTTTGTCTCTGGATCAAACTTGATCAACAGCATGACATCAGAAAGACCGTCAAAAGAATTAATTTGGGGTAAATAACTCAGATTTTTGCTGTCAGAAGGGGGGTTTTGGACATCTGGAGGCAGTACGCTCATCCCCATTAGCAGGATATTAACAGGACGAGTTAGTTGGGAAAATTGTAACCCATTGCCAGAAATACTATCGCCATCAAATACCGCTTCCTCCTGGGGACTGAGTTGAGCTTGTTGCAAAGGCGTACTTTCCCAAGAAACCGCCAACAACGCCCCTGCAAGTCCAGATACTAGGGCAATCCCACCCATACCCACCGCAAACCATAGCCACCGTCCTAATTTTGATGGGCGGGAATTTTGCCCTTTCCCCTTATATTTAGCTTTTGCGGCTTTTTGTTGTGCTGCTGATGTTTTTTGACTAGTCACAGACTTCCTCTCACCTACGATTTTAAATAAAGTAAATTTGCCGACTCAATACATCCAAAACAAATCAGACTATAATAGCTAACTTCTCATCAAATTTGCTATAATAAAGCTCCGAATATACAACAGAATTCACAAACCAGGAGTTAGGGGTGAAAGCCTTTTTATTAATCTTGAGATTTTGATTTGAAATTTATACTTCCGGCAATCTGTAACGGGCTGCGATAATTTCTATGATTTTCCGATTTGCTATTTAATACTTATGCCATAGTCGCTCTGCCAAGTTGCTAAATCCTGGTAAACGGGAAGATTTGCCTTGAATGACCCGGAAAATCAACCAAACACTGACTAAAAAGTAACCAGAAGTCAGAAAACTATTGAGAATTAACAAGCGCAGTGTCGAAAAATCTGCTACTGCTCCAGTAGTTAACAATAAATAACCTAACATCCATATAAAGGCCAAGGTAATAGATAAACGGCTGGCAGTAACTTGCTCCCGGCTACCCTGACGCTGGTAGAGAGTCCACAGCGAGGGAAAAAAGCCGATAATGGGGATCAAATATAAAATAAGTTGTGTTTTTGAGATATCTGTATCTTTTGCTGGCAATTTATCCATAGTGGTTGATGTGATCATAAACTAGAGATGGTGAATAATAGTCATTAAGTTAGAGATAATAACCTAAGTTGTTAATTAGGTAGGGGCAACTAACAATTTCAATTACCGATGACCAACTTCCATGGGATTAATACTTTGTCAAGAAGAAATCAATTTAGTTCTATAGTGTAATTACCTAAAAATGCAAACACGTAAGCTACTCAATTGGTGGCAAACATTGACACCTATAGCGAGATACTTAGCGATCGCGCTACTTGCACCATTATTAGTTCTCAATGGTTGGGCTATTGCCGCAATTTTCAATTATTTTCACTCCCTGATCGTTATTTTAGTCGGAGCTTCGGTAATAGCATTTTTACTCAACTATCCCGTAAGTTGGATGGAAAATCACGGAGCAAAACGAGAGCAAGTAGCCATCCTCGTATTTTTGTTAGCATTATCCATTTTATTAGCTCTAGGTGTCACCCTGTTTCCTCTCGCCCTGACTCAAGCCCAACAACTGGTGGCGCGTTTACCAGACTTAATTGATTCAGGACGTTCACAATTAATGATACTCAATGGTAAGGCAGAAAGTGTAGGTTTACCCATTAACTTAGATGCTTTAGCTGCACAAATCAATGATCGCGTCAAAGGACAATTACAGTCCATAGCTGGACAGGTGCTAAATCTAGCAGTGATCACTGTTACCAGTTTGTTGGATTTCCTACTAACAATGGTATTAACGTTTTATTTATTACAGCATGGCGGTGAACTTTGGCAAAGTTTAGTAGAATGGCTACCTTCTAAATTTCGCGCTCCCTTTTCCAAAACAGTCCGTTTAAGCTTTCAAAACTTTTTTATCACCCAATTAATTTTATCAACCTGCATGGCTTCCGCGCTGATTCCTACCTTTTTATGGCTGAAAGTTCCCTTTGGTCTATTATTTGGGTTAACTATTGGAGTCATGGCACTTATCCCCTTTGGCGGTTCTGTGGGTATCGCTTTGACAACTTCTTTGGTTTCACTCCAAGATGTTTCTATGGGGGTGAGGGTCTTAATAGCTGCCGTAATCGTGCAGCAAATTCTCGAAAATCTGATTGCACCCCGAATTTTAGGCAGTTTTACGGGTTTAAACCCCGTTTGGATTTTAATTTCTGTCTTAACTGGAGCGAGAATTGGCGGACTTTTAGGAGTAATTGTGGCTGTCCCCTGCGCTGTTGTCATTAAAAGCATCATCAGTGCTATTCGCCCCTCAGCACTGAGTCTTGATCCAGAAGACTCTTCTCTGGATGATATAGCCACACCTATGACACCAGAAGCATCTCCAAAAGTAGAAACCAATAATTCCTTGAGTGTTTCATAAGACCTCGCGGTAAGTGGGAAACGAGCGTATCTTTAGACCTGAGAGGGATGGTATGGCTAACGCCACGCTACGCTATCGACGCAGATCACCAGCCATACTGCTCTCAAAGTAGATTATCGTCCGGTAAAAAGCCTAGTTCTGCATTGGGTAGATTAGATTTAGTAAAAACGTTATCGCTGTTATCTATCGGGTAACAAGCAAACGCACCTAATAGCATAACACCAGCGGCTGCTAAAACATAACGTCTGCCCAAACTTACTCCATAACGTCGTTGCAGAAAATTGGTTGTGACAGAATTCATCCTTTTACCTCAATTACTCCAGATTTTCAGGTGTCTATTGCAAAAGACGTTGCTAATCTACTAATTGTTCACTATCTCATCCACAGATTCATAAATCCTCAATCGTTACAGTTTTGGTAACAGCTAGAATGATAAGTGTTTGTTATTAGTCCTTGTAGGGTGCGTCAGACCCCATAATTTGACAAAAAACAGATTTCCTCTACTTGACGCACCTCCTCAACAAGCGATTCCCAAAACCGAAAATGGCGAAGGTATAGATAATTTTCAACCTATAGCGGTATGCACTTAAATAAAATCTATTATAGCCCCCTCATCGCTTGCGTGGAGGGGGTTGGGGGTGGGGTTCTTGTACCTCCATAAGAACGGGGTAGGCACGGGGGCGCTACCCCTACATCAAATCCTGTAATTTCAATTATTTCTAAATCAAAATCCCCGCAATTCCCGCAGTGATAAAACCCGCTAATAATCCACCAATCATAGTTCTTACACCCATACGGGCTAAGTCTTGTTGACGGTTGGGTGCTATTCCTGTCATTCCACCAATAGTAATGCCAATTGAGCCAACATTAGCAAAATTACACAAAGCGTAAGTGGCAATAATAGCTGAACGTTGAGAAATTTCTTGTTTCTTAATCATTTCTCCTAAATCCAAATAGGCGATAAATTCATTAAGAATCGTCTTTTTACCTATATAAATTCCAACCCCAATCCCCAGGCGACTGTCCGCCAACGCACAGCTTGACGATTCACGGACAGGGCGTAGCATATACCGATGAAAACACAAATGCCTAAAAATGAAATAGCGCGTTCCATATTCAATGTTTCCATATTTTTTGCAAATAAGCTTCAGAATAACTTAATTTCCGATCATTAAGTGCCGAATTAGCTGATTTAGGCGGTATTTATCACCAAAATGCTGCTAATGCAAGGGAAGAAAAACAGGATATTTGCTGGCTTAATTAATCTTAAATATAAAGAAATAATTAAAAGTATACAAAACTTAAATAAATTGTTATTACAGAACTATGCAAATGAGAATAAAGAGTGTATATTGGTTTCAACTTCAGTATACCGAAAAATTTATAGTCTACCAATTATGGGATGCCCCTAGTTCACAATAAAATGAACTGGGGGTATCTGTATTTTAGGGAACAGGGGGAATTTTCTTTTTTTTGCTTCTCCAACTCCTGACTTCTGCTTATCGCCAACCTAGCCAGCGTAAGCAAGGGACAACTAGGTAATGGCTTATACTCAAGGAAAAACTAATTAAGATACTCACTAAACTAAAAAAACCTATGGGTGAAAATACATCCAGCCCTTGTGGTTGACTGGAAAAATGGAATAAATGCAGTCCCAATCCTAACCGCACGAAAATGGCTATGAGGTTGGCGCTTCCTAAACCTGCAATGACAGCATAAGCGATTTGATGAGTGCGAAGACCTAAGCCGAGGGTTAAGAGGGGAAGTGAGATTAAAATCCATGTGACTAAGCTTTCCGCCGGATTCGGTGTGGTGATGAATTGACAAGCTATCCAGCCTAAACTATAGCCAATGAAACCCATTAAAGCTGTGATCAGAAACCGCCGCTTTTGGCTAAAACAGCCTGATAAGGTTAATCCCCAACCTGTTCCCAAACCTGCAAAACCATAAACTATAGTTTCTGCGGCTATATAAGGTTGTTTTTCGACTAATGTTGGTAATTGATAGGCTAGTAATTCTAACCAGCGATCGCCTAAACTGGTATGGTAAGCCAGGACAAAACCAATTATAGTCCCGATTCCGGCGCAGATACTTGTCAGAATCATCACCCAAATAGTCGCCAAACAAGCTAATAAAAATTTATATATTCCCTCAATTATAAATACAGTAGTATTACTTATGAATTGAGTAATATCAGTAATTGATGTGACGACGAAATGACCTGCGCTGATCAATAACCCCTTGTGTGGACGTAAAGAAGCAATCTTGATTAATCGCTTATGAATAATAGCTGCATCCGCTGGACGAAATTTCGGATCATCCTGTACCATCTCATCAAGCAAATCCGCTAAATCTGATTTAATCTGTCGGTAATTACGCCAGCGTAATTTACCTGTCAGACTATCTTCTAAGTCTGGCGGATACTTACCTGTTAGTAGTTGAATTATAGTCCGTCCTAAAGCATAAAAATCTGCGGCTGGGCCAACATTACCACCGCGAATTTGTTCGTAAGGACTATAGCCGGAAGAGTACAAGCGTGTAGAGGTGGGATGCGATCGCAAAACTGAACCACTAAATTGTTTAGCGCCGCCAAAATCAATTAGCACCAATTTATCATCCTTCCCAGGGGTTGCGGGTGTAGAAGTACGCAACATTAAATTAGAAGGTTTTATATCTCGGTGAATAATTTGGCGTTGATGTAATTCCTGTAAAATCTGTACAGCTTGAATAAACCAACCTATTACCAAATCTTCGGAACAACCTTGAGGAGAATTTATTAATACTTCCTCTAAAGTGTAGCCATTGATTTTTTCCATCACCAAACAAGGTAATTGATGGGGTTTAGGGTTAACCAAATTAATTTGAAAATATCCGTCAGCATCAACTTTTGGCACGCCAGAATTACGGAAACTACTTAAAACTTCCGCTTCTTGCTTGAATAATTCCAGCGCCTTGGGTGAGGTTTCTACCAGCACCTTCAGCACTTTTTCTGTCTGTGTTTTTTCATCCCAAATTGTGTAAATTTGGGCAAATCCCCCCGCACCAAGAGGTTTAAGAGAGAAATAGCGATCTAACAGATGCAGCGGTGCGCCACAACTGTTACAGAATTTGTTTCCCCAGGGTTGAGGATAGGGACGTTGACAATGGGGATTTATGCAGTGAACCGTAGCACTCATTAAAATCAAGGCTTTCAGGGTTTTGTCAGGAAAAGATGCTCAAATTGGGGATGCTTAATTATATCCTTTAGACATTTATATATATGCTGGAAATGTAATACGTTTTTATAATATGTTTTACTAATACATCTTGATAATACATTTTTACTACTACATTAAAATAACGGTGTTGAATAAAGGTATACGGCCGTTACTCGCAAAGTGGCATCCTTTATTACAAACATGGGAATCTCAGCGTCCTCCTCATTTAAGTCCAAAAGCTCACGAACAAAATTGGAGTGAGGAAAAAAATATAAGAAATGAATTAGAGCTATTAAGAAAAGATTTAGAACAATATGCTAATGCTTTAGCAACTATTGCAGGTGTTAATTAAAATCTGTTTTAATCTTACACCCTAAACGGGCTATGGTGGGCAATACCCACCCTACTTACTATTTTTCTAGGATTGCTATATATAGAAGCGACGTAGTAAATCAACAAGGATATCAGAACATTTAAAAATGATATGATATCAGAATTTCATACTTTTATTAACAACTATATCCATCTCCAGTCATAGGAAAATTGTAATCAGAAAAGATAGCATGATTGCTATGATCACCGCTAGTTTCTTGATCAAGAACATCAATAACTTTATTATAAATATCTTCCGCTTCTTGGGGTGAATCACCAATACTTGTTAATCCTAATTTACCAAATTGGGAAAGACAACCCATGAGATGAAAAACTGTCCCTGTTTCCGTGCCACTATCAAAATGTAGTCTATGGTGGGCGATAATATCCATTAAGTCATTAGGTAATAATCCCTGATAACTGGCTTTTTGTAAATTGTCTGTAGCAATATAATATTTAGGTCTGCCTTGTTGACTATAAAATAAACCTGTGGATAAATCATAACGACCATTAGTGAGGAATTTTAAAGTCATAAATGGGTGAGTTGTTCCTCCTTTGCGAAGATTAATTTCAATAGCTTGAATATCCCATTTGCCATTACCTTCGTCAACAGTCACAAAGTCAACTGCAAATCTTTCCAAAGCTCCTTTTTCTGCTAATTTTTTGCCAACTCTTAAACCTAATTCCTGTAATTCACAGCGATAATTTTCATCCGCAGGAAAACGACAACCTATATAGATTTGTCCGTCTGGACCTCCTAAAATTTGGTCATGGGTAGAAAGAATTTCTACTTCTCCATTGGGTGTAATTCTGCCTTGAACACTGGGAGAATGTTTAATTTCTCCTTCTATAAAAGCTTCAACAATTGCCCCTAGTTCGGGAATGCGTTGGGAAAAATTTGCCCAGGTTTCTTGTAAAGATTGAAAACGTAAATGGAGAAAGCGATCGCTAATAGCTGCTACCCTGTGAATATGATCAGCTTTTCCCGGTGCAAAATCCATTATTTGTCTTAGATCTAAGAGTGCATTTCCCTCTCCTGAAAACCCTTCATTCAACTTAATTACCATTCTTTGTAATGTGGGTTGACGTTCCCACAAATTAGCCGCAGCATTAGCTAAATCTTGGGAATTCTTGACCAACTCGCTACCGTCGGGAAGAGGAACACCGCTTTCTTGAAAAATTTGTCTACTGCCGCTTTTTGTTCCCCAAATTTGTAAATCTGGTGCAGCAGCATATAAAGGTACACCCAACTTTAGAGATAATTTCGATTCCCAAAAAGTGGAATTATAACAGACCATAAAAGCCTTATCTAAGCGCAAAGCCTTGTGAATTCTTTCTAATAAACGAGGACGTTCTAATATTTTTTGACTCAGAGGTTTTAAAGAAGAATCATAAGTAGAAAGTAATAATAACCGATGACGAGCATGAGAAAAAGGAATACCAGGAAGTAATTGGAGATAATAGTCAATAATGCTAGGATGAAGCGGCATTGAAGTCACATAAATTAACCTAGTGCGGGGATTTCGTAAGCGCATTAATGAGAAAAGTAACCTTTCCTCATAATGCTCACAGCCTTCCACCTTGAGTAATTCTCGCTGATCTATACTCAAAGAAGGAATAATTAAAATATCCGCTTCACTATTATCGAATAACTCGCTAGTTTTCCAGCGATCGCGTAATGTTAATTGTAAATTACGAAATTTATCAATTTCCTGAAAATCATCAATATTTAGTGTCACCATATCCCCATACCCATACTACTTCCTTACCTAATATATACCCCAAGAGAGAGTGCAAATAAAGATTGTAAATGTATCGTTTTGTAACTTGCAGATCCCCGACTTCTTAAAGAAGTCGGGGATCTATAACACTAAAGAGAGATGAATAAATATTTAATAACTAATACAATCACAGAATGGGAATAGATAAATACTAAAAAATCCACTTATGGCATCTCCACAACCATTACATGATACAGAATTAGTAGATTGTGCTAGAGCAAACGCCAACCAGGGAATAGAAACCGCTGCGTGTCAGTGTGGTTATGGGGATGATATTAATACATTTGCTCAAGAATTACGCCAAGCTTGTGAAAAAATGAATTTGCAAGTTAAAGAACTCAAAGAATTGATTACCGATCAGGATATAATGTTAAAACTGGGTGCTGGAGAAATTATTGCCCCTGAAACAGCATCAGAACTTTAATACTCTCCTTTTGTGGCGAATTTTCAAATCATAAAAATTGCACTTTGTCAATTCTTTGACAAAACAATATTACTTAAAGCCTGATAACTGCGTGTAGTGTCACCACAACATAGCGCAATTTGAGCAGAAAACAAATCAACTTATTTATTGATTTTATCCTCAAAAATGGTAAAATATATAGAAAAACAGACTTGTACCAATCAACCATTAAAAATTTGACAAAAGCTTGTGTAATCTGCTTTTTTAATTTTTAATTTTTAATTTTTAATTCCGCACTGCGGTACTAGCTTCGGTCTCAATAGCAAAGGTTTAGAGATGTTGACTTCATCGGAAACTCCTATAATTGCAGCCATTGTGCTGATAGCGTCCGGCATTTTAGGCTGGGGCTTTTATCGCGCCAGACCTTTTGGTAAACTAGGTATCTTAGCCTGGTTACAATCCCTCGTTTTAATGACTCCCTGGCTTTTGTTCTTTGGATTATTTGCCGCTGGGATTTATATCAACATCGTTGGTATCTTGTTCTTAGTGGTAGCTTCCGCTGGATTGTATATTTTCCTGGGTAGAAAATTACGGGACGCGGGACAAGATGCTATTCTCAAACAACGGGCAACAGATAGACTCGCTGCCCAAACTGCAAGCGAAGGTGATAAAGACAGTTCAGTTGTAGTATCAGAACTGCAATTAGCACCAACTCCCATACCTGAAGCAGATTTAAGCCTAATTAGAGGCATTTTTGGCATTGACACATTTTTTGCCACCGAAACTATTCCCTACCAAGAAGGAGTAGTTTTTAAAGGCAACTTGCGCGGAGAACCAGAAGCCGTTCACAACCGACTGACGAAAACTTTACAAGAACGGTTAGATGATAAATATCGGCTGTTTTTGGTAGAAGATACTGACAGTAAACCTGTGATGATTGTTCTCCCTAGCCGCACAGACCCCCAACGCACCCAGTTAGCACAAAAAGCTTTTGCGGTGATTTTATTGATAGCAACTATCGCTACCAGCTTAGAAGTGGGGGGTATATTACAGAATTTCGATTTATTCAGTAACCCCGAACGCTTTGCCGAAACCTTACCTATTGCCTTGGGTTTATTGGTAATTTTGATCTCTCACGAAGTGGGACATTGGCTATTAGCGCGTCGTCACCAAGTCAAATTAAGTTGGCCGTTCTTTTTACCAGCGGTGCAAATTGGTTCTTTTGGGGCAATTACTCGGTTTGAGTCCCTTGTCCCTAGCCGGAATGCTTTATTTGATATTGCTTTGGCTGGACCGGCTTTTGGGGGGATTACTTCCTTACTATTACTGGTAATAGGATTGCTACTGTCCCACCCAGGCAGTTTATTTCAATTACCCAATCAGTTTTTCCAAGGTTCAATTTTAGTCGGTAGTTTGGCACGGGTTGTCCTTGGTTCGGCTTTACAATCTCCGTTGGTGAATATTCATCCTTTGGTAATTGTTGGTTGGTTAGGATTAGTGATAACAGCTTTGAATTTAATGCCCGCTGGACAGTTAGACGGGGGGCGAATTGTACAAGCAATTTATGGCCGCAAAACTGCCGGTAGAACCACTTTTGCGACGATAGTTTTACTGGCTATCGTATCATTAGGTAATCCTCTGGCTATGTATTGGGCAATTGTGATTTTGTTTTTACAACGGGATTTAGAACGTCCTAGTTTGAATGAAATCAGTGAACCAGATGATGCTAGAGCGGCTTTATGTCTTTTGGCTCTGTTTTTAATGATTGCTACTCTTTTACCTTTGACTCCGGCTTTAGCTGGGCGTTTGGGTATCGGTAGTTAGGAATTTTGGCGTTGCATAGAATTATGTTTCGCGCAAAGGCGCAAAGGAGCAAAGGCGCAAAGTTTATGCTTTTAAATTTTTCACTTTCATCCTTTAATTCTGCAACGCCAGATTTTCTTTACCAATTATTTACGGTTTCCAGTTTGCTAATAGGTTGGGGTAGTTTGTGGGTGTGGGGAATATTTTTTGCCATGTTTGTTGGCGTTGTTGGGGTTTTTCTTGGCTCATGTTCCAGAGGGTTTCGTAGAAGAAGAAGGAAACGCCGGCAAATTTTCTCTCTCGCACTTTCTCTATTTGGGTTTTAATTTGTTCCATAGGAACTGTGCGATTTTTTAAACCACTCAAAATTCCAATACTCACGGGAATATGAGTTTGGGCTTGTTTGACTTCTGGATATTCTAATTCGCTGATAAAGACGTTTAAATCATTACGATAAATCTGTAAAACTAAGTCTTCAATTAATCCCATTCTTTCCCATTTTTGCCAATCTGCAAGGAAGTATTCGTAGGAAAAACGCTGGGGATTAGGCGCAACGGAAACGATACAATCTTTTTTATTAGCTTTAATTGCTGTAAATACCCGCTTCATAAATTCGGTAATTTTGTTCGCTCTCCAATTTACCCATTCTGGATCTTTGAAGTCTGCGGGAGGAAGTTTACCTTGGTGTTCTTTTTTGTATAATGCTGTGGTGTAGGCATCATATCCTAGTTCTGATGGTAATCCGAAATGGTCATCAAATTGAATCCCATCAATATTATAGTTTTTAACTATTTCTACAATCAAATCTTGGATAAATTGTTGCACTTCGGGACGAAAGGGATTTAACCAAACTCGGTTATGTGTTCCTTCTTTGACTATTTTTGTGCCATCTCTGCGGTTTGTCAACCAAGTAGGACGATTTTTAGCTAAAAGTGAATCAGCAGGTGCCATAAAGCCAAATTCAAACCAGGGAATCACTGTTAAATTTTGTTTATGACCCTCAGATATTACTTCTTTGAGCATATCCCGTTTTTGGAGTCCGGGGGTAGGGTCAACTGATTTACCAATGACTTTGGCTGCGACTTTGCTAGGATAAAGGGTATATCCCCAATTCCAGACGGCGGGATAAACGGTGTTAAAGTTGAGTTGGTGTAATGTTCTTAAACTTTGTTTTAGACGATTACTTTCAAATAAAACATCACTATCAATATTTGTTAACCATACTCCCCGTAATTCTGTGGATTTAGGAATTTGAGCATTTAAGGGGAATGATAGCATCATGAAAGCAACCATACTCACGGTCATCATAGCTGCTAAAAATCCTAGTTTTTTAGTTTGACGTTGCCATTTTAGAGATATTTTTTTCATTAGTTAAGTTTTTGAAAGTCGCGTAATTTTTACATTTATGGCTCTACCGCTCCCTTTATGATATTTTCGGTAAAATATCCCTGAAATCGCTTATTAATTTAGATTAAACCCATGTACACCAATGGTTTTGGATATATTAAAAGGATGTTTGATCATAAGGGGAACGGTAGAACCACATTTATTAATTGTTGTTGGGTTACGCTTTGCTTAACCCAACCTACAATCACAAATAGAAAATAAGCTGAATATGTATTTCTATTTAATTTCTGTGTATATTGCTATCGGTTCTATTACTAGGTCAATTTCTCCTGTCCAAAGTTTCCATACTTCTGTCATATCTATTAATCCTGAAATACCAGGAAAAGTAATTTTTTCTATTCCTCTTCTTGGTATAAATCCAACTATTGTCATTTCTACATCCCCTGGCATAATATATGCTGATCTAAGTTGATCTCTTGTTATCCGAAGGTGTTCTTGATTTATAGTTCCTATTAGATTTGAATTTCCTATATTAGTATTGACTGTAACAGAACCAATTGAAAATGCTTTGATTAGCTCTAATCCAGCTTTAAATTGATTTTCTTCATCTTTCTTTTGTTGAGGATTCTGCTTAAAACCCTTATTAGTATTTTGGTTGGTATTTTGTTTAGAATTTGATAGAAAAGAATTTATTACACTATCTTTACTACATAATTCTATAATAGAATCCCAATCAATAAATCTACAAACTCCAGTTATTTTTATTAACGATGAATATTTTTCTAATTTTTCTATGTCATTTATTTCTTTTAAAATTCCTTTATTTATTAAGATTTCTTCAAATTTTAGATAGCCATAGTCATGTTCAACAATATCTTCAGTAGTAGAAGATAAATATTCATCAGATGTAGTATTAACTCCTTTTTTATATCCACTTTTAAGCGTTGTTTTATCTAGTGTTTTTCCACTAGCACCACCCGCATAATTTTTTGGACCAATACTTATTTCACCTTCTTTACCATCCTCTTGAATTTTTTCTGTATATTCTTCCCCTGAGCTTTGTGTAGATTTAGTACCTTCATTCTCTGTTGATCTTCTTAGTTGTACTACACCCCCAAATAATTGAGAAGAATAAGAATGCAATTTTATTTTATCTAAATAAATAAAATGTTTTAAGCTTGAAATCTCATCTTCTTCTATTAAATTTTCTTTTAATTCGAGATCTTCTTGCATTAAAATCCTCCTGACATTTCTGTTGCTCTATTAATGATTCATTTTTCATGGCTTGAACAGCTTCATCAAAATCCAAATAATTTTCACCTTGTTTTTTCATCTCATTAACTATCGTTTGAGATGCCGTAGCTATATACTCAGCTAGTTCTTCTATATCAAGATTTCTATCAAGATCGGAATTGTTCATATTCCAGTAGTATTGACTGGACATATCCATCATACACTATAGGACTAAATTTATTTCATTATTTACCCTAATTAAATTACTCGCACTTGTATAATATTTTGCATTTATTATATGATTTACTGAGCTTTTGATAAACAAAAATCTCTATAATCCTGACTTGCTGGGGATAAATACGACAGAAGATGGTCAAAGTTATCCCTTTTCAAGCGTAGGAAAAGATAGTTTTTTATTATCAATAACTTCGATAACTCAAAGTTCATGTTATAGTGTACTTAGGTGTACACAATTTGTCAATTCACTATTATGGACATCCAATCTGTAGGCATTAAAGAATTTCGGGCTAATTTACATAAGTACACACAACAAGCATCTGAACCAATTGCAATTACTTCTCATGGAGTGCCAATAGGTTACTACATACCAACACAACCTACTCCTCAAAAACAAGATTTAATGGCTTTACAAGCAGCAGTCCAAAAAATCCAACAATTGCTGGAAACAAGAGGTATTAGTGAAGATGAATTATTTGCCGATTTCCAGAATGCTAAAGAAAGTACAATATAATTTCATTCCATTAAACAACAAAATCAAACAAATAATGCGCCATTTCCAACTTAGAACAAGCCGGAATTTCTAACTCTCTCCCTTCTTTATCTAAAAACACCGCTTGATTATGATCACTCCCAAAACCACTGTCAACTTTATCAATAGGATTTGCGACAATTGCATCTAATTTCTTTCTTTGCAATTTCTCTTTCGCTGGAGTAATAATATCTCCAGTTTGTGCTGCAAAACCAATTAAATATTGATGGGGTTGTTTGCGATTTCCGATTTCAGCAACAATATCCGGTACTGCTGCTAGAGGAAGATTTTCAGGAAGCGATCGCTTGGGCAATTTTTCGCTACAATAATCTCTGGGCTTTACGTCTGCAACTGCGGCTGACATGATAATTATATCTGCATTGGCTAAATGCTTGAACATTACCTGCTGCATTTCCTCTGCACTAATTACCGAAATTGCTTCTACTCCCAAAGGTACTTCCCAATTCGCCGGACAATGGACTAATATTACCTTTGCGCCTCTGTGCAGTGCAGCCTGTGCCAAGGCTAAACCCATTTTACCAGTGGAGGGATTGCCAATAAATCGCACCGGATCTAAATATTCTCGCGTTCCCCCAGCACTGATTAAAACCTCTTTCCCCGCTAAATCTCTCTTGCCTTGGGTGTATAATAAAGATTGAATATAAACAAATATTTCGGCGGCTTCTGCCATTCTACCAGCACCAATGCGATCGCAAGCCAACAACCCAGAACCTGTTTCCATACCATAAAATCTACCATCTGTCAATACCTGTCGCCAATTTCTTTGTACTGCTACCTGTTGCCACATATCTGTATTCATGGCAGGTGCTAACAACACCGGACAGGTAGAAGCGAGAATAGTATTTGTTAGCAAATTATCTGCCATTCCATAAGCTAACTTAGCCAAAGTATTAGCAGTTAAAGGCGCAATTACAATTAAATCAGCCCATTCACCCAACTCAATATGCAAGGGACGCTGATAAATTGGTTGCCAAAAATTATCATCTGTATAAGCTGGATGACGGGATAAAGTAGATAAAGTTAAAGGAGTAATAAATTCTTGGGCAGATTTAGTGAGAATAACTCGCACTTCTAGCCCCGATTTGAACAGTGTAGACACCAACTCACAGACTTTATAGGCGGCTATACCACCGCCTACACAGATAATAACCCGTTTAGATTTGAGATTTGTAAATGATGGCATTTTGGGGCAAAATTCCGATTACCTTTGATTTTAGCCCGTCCCACCCAATCTAAAATCCAAAATCCAAAATCTAAAATTCTTAGGCTTCGTCGTAAGCTTCTAAATCTAAGAGGTGGATATAGGCTTCAACTAACTCTGGACGCTGAAAAGCAATCGCCCGCAATAGATGCCAATCATTTAAACCCTCAAAAGCATTACTATAATTATCTAATTCCAGACGTGTAGCCAAATCCTGTACCTCTGTCGCTGTCATAGCAGAAATTTCTGTTTTGGAAATGCTTAGAGTTTTCATAATGCTTGCCCCTCCCTTTTGCAGCGCTTACATTCAGCTGAGGGTGGAGTTGATTCCACCTTTACTATCTTACTCATTAACGAGCATTAAATTTGTAAAAATTCTTGTGAATTTCACCGGAATTTGTAAAAATTCTGTAACTAAAGCTGACCAATTGTGTTGACAACAAAAGTTCGTAGCACTTCTAGCATTTGGAAATTAATTTCATGTCCCATGGCAAATTCATGATATTCCACTGCTACACCTAGAGATTGTGCCACATCTCTCGACTTAATTGCAGCTTGGAGAGGAACAACTTCATCCTGTGTCCCGTGCATGATTAATGTTGGCGGAAAATTGCCTTGATTCAGCGTTACCACACTAGGATGTAAATAGCCACTCATCACTACTAATCCAGCCAAGGGTAAGCTTAATCCTACATCTAAAGTCATCGCCCCACCTTGAGAAAATCCGCTCAAAATTGTGCGTGATAACGGTACACCTGTATTACTTTCTAAAGAGAGCAACCAATCTATCAGTAGTTGTTTACTTTCATTTAATCCATCATACATATTTTCCGTCCGCAGGTCATACCATGCCCTACCTGTATCAGCATAAGGATAAGGATAGGGGGCATTGGGGAGTAAAAATTCGTAATCAGGTAAATTGACATGAGGGATTAAAGATGCCACATCTTGGGCATTTGCACCCCAACCATGTAGAGTGACGATTAAAGCGTCTGGTGTTTGGTTTTTTGGTGGAGAAACCCTAATAAAATCTAATGTCGGAGTCATGGATAATTGAGATAAGAATTAAAGATAATTGTAGGTTGGGTGGAGCGATAGCGTTACCCAACATTTTGAGATTTTGTTGGGTTTCCTTTGTCAACCCAACCTACGCATTTTCATATTTTGCCAATACTCCCCAGGCTAATTATGATTCTGACCATCCTTTCGGTAGAATGTTCATCACAGAAAGCAATTTAGTCCAAAGGAATCTGGGGAATTATGGCGCGTTTAGCCCTGCTGAGTGTATCTAATAAAACTGGTGTAGGCGATTTAGCCCGGAGTTTAGTTGAGGAATTTGGCTTTGATATCATCAGCAGTGGGGGAACAGCCAAAACCCTGAAAGATGCTGGCATACCAGTTACAAAAGTTTCTGATTATACAGGTTCACCGGAAATTTTAGGCGGTCGGGTGAAAACTCTTCATCCTCGCATTCATGGCGGTATTTTAGCACGGCGGGATGTCGAACAAGATATAACAGATTTAGAAAATAATCAAATTCGACCCATTGATTTGGTAGTTGTGAATCTTTATCCTTTTGCGGAAACTATTGTTAAACCAGGAGTTACCCTAGCTGACGCAGTGGAACAAATTGATATTGGTGGCCCGGCAATGTTAAGGGCTTCATCCAAAAATTACGCCCATTTGACGGTATTATGTGATCCTGCCCAATATGGTGAGTATTTGCAAGAATTACGCCAAAATGGAGCAGCATCTTTAGAGTTTCGCCAAAAATGCGCGTTAAAAGGATTTTTGCATACTGCTAGTTATGATCATGCCATTGCTGTCTATTTAGCTGGCACACAAACCCAAGAATTTACTATTTCCGGTACACAACTCCAATCTTTGCGTTATGGGGAAAATCCTCACCAACCCGCAGCATGGTATCAAACAGGAAATGAAGCTACAGGTTGGACAGCAGCGACTAAGTTGCAAGGCAAGGAACTCAGCTACAATAATTTGGTAGATTTGGAAGCTGCACGGCGGATAATTGCTGAATTTACAGATAGTCCCGCAGCAACAATTATCAAACATACTAATCCCTGTGGAACTGCGGAAGCACCAGAAATTTTTGACGCTTATCAAAAAGCTTTTAATGCTGATTCTACCTCTGCTTTTGGCGGAATTGTCGCTTTAAACCGTCCTATTGATGCAGCCACAGCGACGGAATTAACTAAGACATTCCTAGAGTGCGTGGTTGCTCCTGGTTGTGACGAAGCAGCCCAGGAAATCTTAACTAAAAAAGGTAATGTCCGAGTTTTGATTTTACCAGATTTATTGACTGGACCAAAAGAAACTGTGAAAGTAGTAGCAGGTGGGTTTTTAGTCCAATCTGCTGATGATATCATTGCTGATCCTAGTCAATGGCAAGTTGTCACGGAGCGTCAACCCACCCCCAGTGAGTTAGCGGAATTACTATTTGCCTGGAAAGTTTGCAAACACGTTAAATCCAATGCTATCGTCATAGCGAGCGATCGCACAACCTTGGGTATAGGGGCTGGACAAATGAACCGCGTTGGTTCGACAAAAATCGCTATCGAACAAGCTGGAGAAAAAGCCCAAGGAGCATTTCTCGCTAGTGACGGCTTCTTCCCCTTCGATGATACCGTCAGAGCCGCAGCAGCAGCCGGAATTACTGCCATTGTTCAACCAGGGGGAAGTCTCAAAGATAAAGACTCTATCAAAGCCGCTAATGAACTGGGTTTACTCATGGTTGTCACTGGTGTCAGGCACTTTTTACATTAGGTCAGTTGTCAGTGGTTAGTAGGGGCGAAGCATTTGGAAGATAAATTATCGGTCCAGTAGGGGCGAAGCATTTGGAAGATAAATTATCGGTCATTGCCAAAAATAGTTCTCCAAATGCTTCGCCCGTACAGTTGTCAGTTGTCATGGGGAAGAAAAATATTCCCTGTTCCCTCTTTCAAACAATTTCCAAAATTGTTGTCTCAGGTACTTGCCATTTGAAGAAAAGAGTGATAAGTTATATTTGTGTGTGAGGAGAAAATTTAAAAAGCGTCTGGGGTGGAAACACGGCAACACTCCCAGGCGCTTTTTAATGTCAAAAATTTTTCTATAGCCAATAATCAATCAACAAAACAGTAGAGATACTGGAAACTAAATGCTCGCTATCTATGCAAAACAGAGAATTCCAGAAATGTTTCGGCAATGATCTAATATTTTGGCAATTTGGCAGATAACTATTTTAGTTTAGAGCTTTAATTGAATATCAACAGGGTAAATAAGAAAGCTGAAAAGTTATTGATGTCAGGATTTTCCCAGTGCTAGAGACTTCTAGACCAGATCAAAAGTGGTAGATGCGGTGCTGTCAAACTGACCATAAATATGGCGACATTCCAATTCTAGCCACTGCTAACAGCTATTGGCTAAGGATCGCAAAGAAAATATAAATTAATTGAATTGACTGGTTGCCTAATGAATAAACGGAATGATTCAGTACAAAATTGCCATGTCTGAGTACAAGTTAACTTGAAAATAGTTGGATTTTGAAAAAAGGATGAAAAATTAATATTTTAGTGCTTAATCACGAAGCATTTGGGAGATAATAGCATCAGCTTGTAATCTCTTGTAAGTCAAGTGAACTAGGTTAGCTTCATCTGATTGTCCACAAACATAGCAAGCTAGACTCAAGGCATCTAATAACATTAAAGTAGTAACGCCTTCCGCTGCTAAAGATGATATATACTGAGAAATGCCTTTAGCACAGGTTTCTGCTGGCATCAGTACCAGTAGCAACCGTAAACAGTCTGCTGATGCCATCATTCCGTCTAATTCATGAGTCTGGGTGGCTAATTGAACAATTCCCAAAACGATTTGATTGGGGGAAATACCTTCCTTCATCAGTAGGCTAAAGAAGGAAGTTAAATGACATGGAGTGCTGTGATCAAGTTTAATATTCATAGTGCTTATTAAAATCAGTGTAACAATAATCGCAGATTTTTTGACTAATCCGGAAAAATCTCAAAAAAGTTTTCGGGTTTTTTTCGGGTTTTTACGGCACATTCTAGAACCTTTTAACAGATAGCACCCCAATTTGTCAACTTGAGTTTTGATCAATCGCTGTACATTCGGCAACTCACAATTTAACTGATCGTTTTGTATCCCTTGATGCTGTAAATCAGTAAATTGTTCCTCTGCCATCATTTTTACATCTTTTAACATCAAACCGGCGAGTAATTTTTGTGCTACCCCTAAATAAACTGTTTTTGATAGCCTATTTTAACTGAAATTGGTAGCTTATGTAACCGATAGTAGGCATTGAATGATGTAATATGGACAAAATAGGGTTTTGTTTGTCTTTTATTAATGAGGCACAGTAAAGAGTTAGACAATAAATTCTAATATCTTTACTTGATGTTGACAGCCAATGAGGTTAAAGGTAACTTACATCTAATGGTTCTGGATGTAAACGCCTGAAACCGGGAAAAAATAATTAGGAAATTGACCACGTTTTACATAATACAACAATAACTTGAGCCTATGTCATACTAATCAGTATGGCTGTGATCTTGATCAATACTTTCTCATCTTTTAATCAATACCTTCACCAAATTGAAAAAAGCTTTGATTTGTAGGTTAGGTTGTTTGCAGTAGCGTGTCCGAGACATAAACCATAATTCAATAAATGCGTTGAGTTGCGCTGTTTCTTAACCCAAGCTGCAAAAAATGGCGAATGTATGGCTGATATCTCGACTTTGAACAATAGACGAAGTAGATGCTGGCATTTTTGGTAGCATAATAGTAGATTAAGGCAGTAACTATATTTTTAGAGAAAAATCTGTATGGCAAGCTACCTAGAAGCCCAATCTCCAGATGAGTTGTTGACTGAACTTATTGAAGACACCACAACCCCAAACCATGTGGAAGTAATTGAAAATGTGATTGATAGTCTAGCACAAGATCAAAGTGCAATGGTTAGTCATGCTGCTGAGGGTGGATATCTGTGGAAATTCCAATATGGCAGTATAGAAGTATTTGTGCAATTGACGGGAATTACTGATGAAGATACAATTACGGTTTGGTCTGCGGTGCTGAAGTTACCGGCTAAAAATGAACCAAAATTGACACGATATTTGTTAGAGATGAATTGTGTGAGTACCTTTGAAGCCCGGTTCGGGATTATTGATAATCAGGTGGTTGTGATTTCTACACGCACTTTAGCGGAGTTGTCACCAGGGGAAGTTTCTCGGATCATTACTATCGTTGCTAGTATTGCTGATGATAATGATGAATATCTGCAATCTGAGTTTGGTACAGTTTAAGTTTCCAGAATTTTAGTTTAGGGATGTGATATTTAATGCCGGATCAGCAGGTGTGGCGACTTATTCCGATTTTAGCAGCCGCTGGTGATATCCAGATGGCTATAGACCGCTGGTTATTAGCACAGCATGAGTCGGGAAAACATCCGCCAACTTTACGTTTTTATACTTGGTCGCCACCCGCAATTTCTTTAGGTTATCATCAACGTCACTATCCCGAATTTTGGCAAAATTTAAGGTGGAAAGGTGAAAAATTGGCTTTGGTGCGTCGGAATACAGGTGGGAGGGCAGTTTTACATCAAGGTGATTTAACTTACTCTGTGGTCACGTCTGGACTGAGGGGAAATCGGCTAGATGTGTATGGGCAGATTTGTGAGTTTTTGATTCAAGGATGGCGATCGCTGAATATAGAATTGTACTATGGTCAAGCTGGACGTGGTTATATTCACAATCCTAATTGTTTTGGGACTGCGACAGGTGCAGATTTAGTTTTAGCAGATGGTTCTAAACTGATTGGTAGCGCCCAATTACGGAAAGGTGAAGCGATTCTTCAACATGGTTCTATGCGATTGAATCCAGATGCAGATTTATTTGCAAAAGTATTTAATCAAGAGTTTTTTAGTCCTATCCAATTTCCAGAAACTATCAATCAAGAAACAATAATTAAGGCTTTAATAGCCGCAGCTTGTGATTGTTTTGCTATGGAAATAGAGGTAAAGCCTCTGTCGGCAGATGAGTGGGATCTAATTTGGGAATATTGTTGATTAGGGGAGGTTTTTATTCTACCCTATATTTTTTTCTCACGCCAAGACGCAAAGCAAGAAAGAGATTAATTGCAGTCTGTAAGTCTATTTTAGTTTTTATCTTTAGTATGATGTTTACAAAAGAGTTTTTGTGCATGGCTAGGAACTGTCAAGGATGAAATGGGTATATTCAGAAACATGAATTATCTAGTTGTCTAAAATATGATACAGATAAATCTCCTTCTCTGGTGGAATTTATCTAAGTATCTGGATAAAATTTTTTTCAAAAGCATATTAATTTTTAGCGTGACTAAAGGTATTTAATCCCGCTAACAAACATGAAATAGCTGACTATATAATTAATTTTTGAGAATTGCTTGGTGTTATATTATATTATATTATATTGTATTGTAAATGTAACTTTTTCTGAGAATCAATCAAACTATGAATACAATATAATCACTTGCCACAGAATTGTGAATACTGTAGTATTTAATATCTCGCTGATTAATTTAAATAGCTCTTTAAGAATAGGTTAAAAAAACAAAAACTAAAATAGGTCTGCTATCTTAGATAAAAGGCTCTACCGGAGTTAGTATGCTAAACTGGAGGGAAAAGCAGGGGAAACGCATCTTATCAATAAGGACTATTTAATCTCAATAATGACCCAGAAATTCGCATTAACGTCTACTTATTGACAATGATTTAAACCATTGAAAAAATCAATCAAACGATAAATACCGATTCCTTCCTTTATACACAAAAATGGTGTTTTGTCAATAAAATTTAGATGCGTTTCCCCTGGAGGGAACAGGGAACTCTTAACAGGGAACAGAAGGAATGTCAGATATTAATGACTTTAAAGACTTAATAATTTGGCAAAAAAGGATGGATATTGCTCAAAGATGCTATTTCCTCACTAAACTTTTTCCCAAGGATGAGTTATATGGTATGGTTCAACAAGTTAGAAGAAGTGCTGTATCTATTCCGGCTAATATATCTCTTATGATATGGACGAAGATATAGAGGAGAATATATAAGATTTTTAAACATAGCCCAAGGGTCAGTTAATGAATTAGAAACTCATCTAATTTTATCTCACCGAGTAGGATTATGTTCAGAAAAAGATGCAGAAATGATTCTTAATTTATTAAAAGAAGAAAGCAGAATGATTATTATTCTTATTAAAAAACTAGAAAATTAATTTTTTTCCCTGTTAAGAGTTCCCTGTTAAGAGTTCCCTTCTCTCAACTTCTCGGTTTAGCATAACAAGTACCGAAGAGCCAGATCAAATTCTGTGAATTAGGAGTAAATATCATGGCAAGTTTTGGTGGAATTGTTTTAGGAAATACTAACCCTTTTGACCCAATTAATGTATTTAACGAAAAAGAACCTATCGTTGATTATATTTACCAAGAGGCATTCATTGAAATTGAAAGAAAATTTAATGAAGTTGTTCAAAATAATTATACACGTACTGTATTAATTAATGGTGATAATGGTTCTAATAATGAATGTTTATTATCGAGACTATATCAACAGTTTAGTCATAAAGCATTATTTGTTTATATTCCTCCCTTTCCACAAAGAGAAGTAATTTGGCGGCATATTTTACGCTATACAGTTGATTCTTTAATAACAACATCAGATATAAATAAAAAGTCTGAGTTATTACCTTGGGTATCTAAGTTTAAACAGGATATAAAATCCGATGATATATTTAATTTTTTAAGAAGTGACAGAAAAAGGTTTATTAAAAAATTAAAGGATATATATAAAAATGTGAAGATCCATGATCATGATACTTTTTTTGGTATCCTCTACGATTTAACTGATTCCTTGCTCTATCCTTTAGCTTGTGAATATTTACGTGGAGATGATTTAACTCAAGAATCTTTAGAAGCTTTAGGGATAGAGAAATCTATTGGAACAGAAACTGTAGCTAGAGAAACTTTAGCTAATTTGTCTAGAATAGTTAGTAATCATCAACCTATTGTTCTTTGTTTTGATCAAATACAAAGTATTAGTAAGTTACCAGATGGAAGTCTTGATTTACCAGCATTATTTGCAGTTAATACTAAAATTCGAGAAGAAAATATAACTTCATTAATGGTTTTTAATATCAACAATTGTACATGGAAAGAAAATGAAGAAACAATTCGTCAACTTGATAAATATGCTATTGATGAAATAGTTTATTTAAAAGATATTAGTTTAGCACAAGCTGAATTATTGATAGAATCAAGGCTGAAAATATTATATAATCAAGAATTTTCGCCAATACCTTCTCCTATTTATCCTTTAAATCGTCAAATATTAGAACAAGAATTTCCGCAAGGTAGAACCAATCCTAGAGATTTATTAATTTATGCGAGAGATACATTGCAAGCCTATAAAAGATGGTTAACTAAAGGTAGTGAAAAAGGAAGTTTTGTATTTCCGCAACGAAGTGAAAATAAAGAGGTTAATTATTTAGAAATAGAATCTTATTTTCCAGTAATATGGTATGAAAAGTTTGCTAAAATTCAGCAAAATATTCTTACAATACGTCAATTATCATCTCCAGAATTAATAAGGATTTTGGAGGAAATTCTGATAGTATTACAAGTAGATCAAATTATTTATCCATTATTTGTGAGAACTAAATATTCTAGTTATTCCTTAGGTTATCATTTAACAGATAACTCGGAAATGTTAGGTATTATCTGGATGGAAGATCCCAATCTTACCAGTTTTTTTCATGTAATGGAAGCTTGTAGAAAAACTCTAGAAAAAAATCCGTCGTTAAAGTTATCTTTAATTCGTGCAGAATCATTAGGAAGCAAAAATGATAAGGGGTATAAAATTTATGAGGAAATTTTTATGAATTTTTCCCACTCTCATATTATCTCTGATTTAAAATCTATTCATTATTTAGCTACATATAATAGTTTGGTTAAACGTGCTTATGAAGGAAATTTAGTAATTGCTGGTAAAGTGATTGATTTAAAAGATTTACGATATTTGATGTATAAATCCAAGATTTTGAACAATTGTGGTTTATTAGAAAAGTTACGATTAGTTGTTAGTAATTATGATTCAGATGATCAAAAAAATGCTAATCAACAACTTAAAGAATATAAGAATTACATTTTTTATTTAGTTAAGAGTCAGATTTGTTTAAATACACAAATTATTATCCGAAAAACTAACTATTGTTTTCCTGAATTAAGTGAATCTAAGATAGAAGCTTTAATTCAACAATTATGTTGGCAAAAGAAACTAAGGATTATTGATCCTAAAGCACCTTTAGAGTCCCAATTAGTTTGTTTAGCAAGGAAGATAACTTGATTTTAGATGATTTTGCGTCAACTGCGGAGCAGTATTGGCTCTTATTAGAGTTAATATAGAAACTGTGTGTTATTTTTTTGTGATTCGCGCTAAAGTAGTCAAGTATCGAATACAGCAAGACTAACCGTATGGAAACGAAAGAGTTAAAGTTCATCTTAAAACTGTTGGGATGTCCCAATTATCGTACTGGCTTGAGTTCCAGCATTTTTGATAGTTTTAAAAGTGAGAAAAACAAAATTTGTCGAGATTTGGGGGAACTGGAATATGTAGACTATTCCCGCGAAATTGCCACAGTCAAGATTTTACCTCCTGGTCAAGCACTACTGAAACTCGACTCGGCACAATTACCTATTGATGATAAAGAACTCAAGGTACTGGAGAAGACAGGTAAGAGTTCTGGAAAAATAGCCCCCAGTGAAATCAAAGTTTCATCGCTAAAATCAGATGAACGAGACGCAATCTTAAAAATCTTGAGTGAACGAGGTTTAATTGCTGCTGAAATCAAGATGAAAAGGGTTAAAGCTGAAGTTTGGTTAACGGAAAGAGGAATTGAAGTTTTGCGAGATGAATATAATCCCGAAGGAAAAGCAAATATAGACTTTAATTTGCTGGGTACTTATGTGCGGTTTTTACGGAAGAATTTGCGGTTAAAGTCAGAAAAAGTTTCTACTTTAGTTTCTGATATTAATATCAATATTAGTGATGAAGAAATTTTAGAGACTATCAAGAAATTAGATCGGGAATTGGGGACAGAGAATTATTTACCAATTTTCCATTTACGGCAAAAGTTACAACCGCCTTTATTACGAGATGATTTAGATCAGGCTTTGTATAGGTTGCAAAAAAGTGACAAAATTGATTTTAGTACCTTACAAGAATCTAGTGCTTATACACCAGAACAAATTGACGCGGGAATTCCTCAAAATATTGGTGGACAACTGTTCTTTATCATAGTTAATTAACAGGTTTTCCAATATTTTTCATTTTTTCATCACTTCCTCCTCTCACAAATGTGTATCTATGACAGACATTAAGAACATTATTAAACGCGAGGTCAACCCTTTTGACATCGAAATGAAACATTTAGAGTTTTGGTCTGACGAAGAAGACTCATTACTTATGGTTGAGTCAATTCATAAAAATGCAATCATAGAAATTGAAGAATTACTAGATTTAGTGGGTGAAGATCATCGTAGTCGTACAGTTTTACTAGAAGGTGAATCTGGTTCTGGCAAAACTTATTTACTAAGACGGATTAAACGCTCATTTAATAGCAAAGCATTTTTTGCCTATATTCTCTGTGACTGGCCTGATAGTACCCACATTTGGCGGCATATTTTACGTCGTACTGTTGATAGTTTAATTCAAGTTCCTGAAGGTAAAAAGGAATCACAGTTAATGTTGTGGTTGAAAAGTTTAACCGCATTTACAAGAAGTGATATCAAACAAAGAATATTTAATGATAATTTTTGGGAAGCATTACAAAGTAATCGGCAAAAATTTATTAAACACCTGAAAGATACTTATAAAAAAGCAGGTATTTATAACCCTGATATGTTTTTTGGAGTGCTGCATGATCTCGCAAATCCAGAATTATATGATTTAGCTTGTGAATGGCTGCGTGGTGATGATTTAAATGAAGATTCTATGAAGGCAATCAAGGTCAAGTCCTGCATTGATACAGAAGATGCTGCAAAAAATATCTTAGCCAACTTTGGCAGAATTTCTACACAAACCCAACCGATTGTTTTATGTTTTGACAATTTAGAAACTATGCCCCAATTACCAGAAGGTCTCCTGGATATACAACCTTTTTTAAATGTCAATACAACAATTCATGGAAATAATTTAAAAAACTTTTTGGTGATAATTAGCGTTATTACTAATAATTGGAATCGGCATCTTGACCGAATTTTCTTAGCTGATACAGTAGGAATAAATAGAAAAACTAGGCTAAAAGATATTACACTAGAACAAGCAGAAGCACTCTGGACTTATCACTTAAAACCATTACATCAACTAGCAAGTCCCAGACCTGAATCTCCTATTTTTCCACTAAATCGGGAAATGTTGGAGAAAAACTACCCCGGTAGTAAAACTAAACCTAGAAATGCACTAACTCTAGGTCGTGAAGAATATCAAAAATATAAAGGTTCGTTATTAGATGAAGATGAAAAACCAAAGCCAGAACCAGTGACAATAAAAATAAAGGTGACAACACGCGACGAAGAAACTATTCCTAAACCTATCATTATTCTTCCTCCACCACCACCCGCAAATAATCAAGATACAACTCAAGCAGAATTTGAATTATTATGGCAGCACGAATATACAAAAAGCCAGGGGAAAATTACCAAGATTTCTTTGTTATCATCACCTGATTTAATTCAGATGTTGCAGCAGTCTATATCTACTTTAAAAATACAGGGAGTTAAGTCTAAACTTTTAAGCGGAAAGTATGCTAGTTATTCCTTGAGTTATCAACATCCTAAAAATCGGCAAAAATTGGGTATAGTTTGGACAGAAGACTCAAATATGACTAGTTTTTATCATGTAATGAATGCTTGTCAAATAGTAATTCAAAAAAATCTCTGTCAAACTATGCACTTAATCCGTGCTGGAGATTTAGGAAAACCAAATCTGGCTGGAAATCAACTCTATAGACAGATTTTTACGAATACTAATCATGTTCATATTAAACCAAGTCTGTCTTCTATTCACTACTTGGCAACATATCAAAGTTTGGTAAATTCTGCCAAATCTCAAGAGTTAGTAATTGGTGGGAAAACGATTAATTTACAAAGACTAGAAACTTTAATTAATGAAGCTGAGATATTGAATCAATGTACTTTATTACAGGATTTAGATATTGTTGCTAAATCAAATCGAAAGTCAGAAACAAATGGTAAAGAAGGAAAAGATTTAAGACCTGTTAAAAATTTCCTATTAAATCTCGTGAAAACTCAAGCATTTATGGGAGTACCTACTTTAATTTCACAAGCAGTTAACCAATTTCCTGATGCAAAAGAAAGTGAAATTCGGAGTCTGATTGAACAACTATGTCAGGAAGATAAAGTTAAAATTGTTAACCCCGACGAAAAGCCAGAAGCTCAATCAATTTGTTTAGTTCTTCACAAGTAATCTATCCAGCACATTTTTTATATCAGCCAATGCACTACCTGACAGAAGCTTCTGAAATTTACAAGCAAATTTCCCAACTGTCCCTATCTAAAACTCTATGGATAGATACGGAAATTGCTGATTGGTATACTGATAAACCAAAATTAGCACTAATTCAGGTATTGGCTGATTATACAGATTTAACCGGTGAATTTGCTTATATTTTTGATGTTTTAGATAAACCTGATTTGGCTGCATATTTCATTAACCAAATCATGGTTAATTCCCAAATTGAGAAAGTTTTTCATAATGCTGGTTTTGATTTAAAATATTTGGGGAAGGAACTAGCAGAAAATGTGACTTGTACCTTCAAAATAGCGAGAAAAATCACCAAAGAAGTCTTACAAACTACCAACTTAAAACTAAAAACCCTAGCTGCTGAACTCTGCCATTTTTCTAATGTAGACGCAGAAGAAGGAAGCAGTGATTGGGGAAAACGTCCCCTGACTCAAAAACAGTTAAACTATGCAGCAATGGATACAGTTTATCTCGCTGCTGTTCATCGTCGCTTACTGGAAATATCCAATCCTGATGTTATCAGTCGTGTATTTAATATGGTAAATAATAAATCTGAAAACTCTTCTTTAACTCCTACTAAAGTTAGATTAGCTTTTGAGTGTCCGCGACTATTTTATCTAAATCATAATTTTAATTGTAAAGCAATATTCTCTCCTAAAGATGCCATTACTGGTATTGGTAATGTCTTTCACCAAATAGCGGATGATTTTATTAATTTACTGCTAATTGAACCCAGATTTAAAACTTTATTAAATCCATCTGCAACACAATTAAAGGTAGATGTAATTACGTTGGAAATTCAACAACTATTCTATAAAATTAAGTTCTTTCCCTATTTACAAAATGCAATTGCAAAAGACGCGAGTAAAGCCTCTCTACTGCTACAAGTTTGGCAAGGTTTACAAGGATTAATTAAAAAGTTTACTGAATTGTTGATCATCAATCGTCGTTATTGCAGTGCAGAAACAGTTATTCAGAATACTTTTATTTCTGAAGAACGCAGTTTAGAATATTACTTTGATTTACCTAATGGGACAAAACAATTAATCAGAGGTGAATTTGATTGTTTAGTTTTTAATTTTGAACTCAAACGCCTTTGTATGGTAGAATTTAAAACCTATCAATCTGTAGATTCAGCAGCACAATTAGCGCAAGTTTCTCTTTATAGTTATATGTTATGGAAGCAGAAAAAAGCACCTGTTGATTCTGCTGTTTATTGTGTTTTACCAGAATTTAAAGAATACAAATATTCTTGGGAACAACTAGAAAATACGGTTCATCAATTAATTCCCTATAAATTATTACAAATGCAACAATGGTTGAGTTGGGAATCTCCCAATCCTAACCCACCACCTGCGACAACTCAACCTCATTTGTGTGAAATTTGCCCCCAACAACAAAAGTGTCAGACTTTTTTTGGTGTTGAATCTAATCATGATCAAAATTCAGATACAGAACCTCCTAGAAAAAAGCCCGAGCCATCTATTAATGCTGATGAAATTGGCGCATCTTTAGTGACAATTCTAGAATCTTTTAAGGTTAATGTAGATTATTATGGTGCTGATGTAAGTCCGGCATTTATTCGGGTGAAAATTAAACCACATTTAGGTGTGAAAGTTCCTTCAATTCTCAAATTATCCGCTGATTTACAAGTACAATTGGGGTTAGAATATCCGCCTTTAATTGCTCCCCAAGCTGGTTATGTAAGTATTGATTTACCGCGTCAAGATAGACAAATTGCCAAATTTGAAGATTATATTCAAAAGCAGTTTTTACCACCAATAGCACCCGTAAAAATTGCTATTGGAGTGGGTATTGATGGGAAGTTGTTAGAGGCTGATCTATCAGATCCGAATACTTGTCATTTTTTGGTGGGAGGAACAACAGGAAGCGGAAAAAGTGAATTTTTGAGATCCTTACTTCTCAGTTTAATCTATCGTCATTCTCCCCAACATTTAAAAATTGCCTTAGTTGACCCCAAGCGGGTAACATTTCCCGAATTTGAACAAATGTCGTCGTTATATGCACCAGTTGTCAAAGATAGCGATCGCGCCGTAGAATTAATGCAGGAACTAGTTGCAGAAATGGAATCTCGTTATCAGAAATTTGAAAAAGCTAAATGTGCAGATTTAACCACCTATAATCAACGTCCTTCCCCAGCTTTACCGCGTATTGTCTGTATATTTGATGAATATGCCGATTTTATGGCAGAAAAAGAAATTCGCACCATATTAGAACAAAGTATCAAACGTTTAGGGGCAATGGCAAGAGCCGCCGGCATTCATCTAATTATTTCCACACAACGTCCAGAAGCCAGTATTGTCACCCCAATTATCCGTTCTAACCTACCTGGACGAGTCGCCCTGCGTACCTCCAGCCAAGCAGATTCATGTATTATTCTGGGTGGAAAAGAAACAACAGCAGCCTATTTATTAGGCAAAGGTGATTTAGTTTACCAAGGTGGTTCGCAGGGACAACGTCTTCAAAGCTTATTAGCACAAACTATTCAGCTACCTTAAAAAAAAGATCCCCGACTTCTCTAAGAAGTCGGGGATCTAAATTTATTAGATAATATAAACGCTATATCATTGGGAAAGCGTCAGTAGGGGAATTAAAATGGGATATGTAATTGCAACCGCAAACATGAAAGGTGGAGTCGGTAAAACCACCATTACCGTGAATATAGCTACTTGTTTAGCCAAAAATCACGGAAAAAAGGTACTTGTCTTAGATTTAGATAGTCAAATTAGTGCCACACTGAGTTTAATGTCACCAGTAGATTTTGCCAAACGTCGCAAACAAAGAAAGACATTTAGATATTTACTAGATCAAATTATTAACCCTGAACCAGAGGCAAAATTTACCATTTCGGACATCATTCAATCTCAAGTTTGTAACCTGACCGGATTAAATTTATTACCGGGAGATATAGACTTATATGATGAATTTGTGGTTTCAGAAATGCTGCATAATCAATCAGTAGCGTTAGGAGAACAGGATTTTGAAACCATCTGGAATCGCTTTGAAAGGGTCTTAATTAGAGATATTTTAGAACCTATCCGGGATGAATATGATTTTATTCTTTTAGATTGCGCTCCCGGTTATAATCTCTTGACTCGGAGTGCTTTAGCTACTAGTGATTTCTACATTCTTCCAGCTAGACCAGAACCCTTATCTGTAGTCGGAATTCAACTTTTAGAAAGACGTATTGCCCAATTAAAAGAAAGTCATGAACACGAAGCTAAAATAGATATTAAAATGTTGGGAATTGTCTTTAGTATGTCTAATGCCAATCTCCTGAATGGCAGATATTATAAACAGGTAATGCACCGAGTAGTTGAAGATTTTGGAGTAGATAAAATCTGTAAAGCCCAAATACCAGTTGATGTTAATGTTGCCAAAGCTGTTGATAGTTTTATGCCAGTTTCCTTACTAAGTCCGAATACAGCCGGTTCTAAGGCATTTATGCAGTTAACTCAGGAATTGTTGCAGAAATTGTAAATTGAGAAATAAGGTATCTGACTTCTTTAAGAAGTCGGGTATCTGGGTATATTTTAAGAAAAAGGAGGTATTGAAGATGGTAAACCAACTCGCATAAATAATTTAGCAAATGCCTGAGAAAAATGTTCTAAATAAGGAGATTTTAACCGGCATCTAGAACCCAATTCTGTAGCGTGTTTTAAAATATATTCATAAGGTAAACTGTAAATTTGACGAAAATCCACAACTAACGCTTCCCTATTATTACCTGGATTTATGGGCGAAGCAAGTAGATGTAATCCCTCAATTCTACCTCTTAACACTTCATTCCATTTACCCTTTTTTGCAAATGCTGGATTGGCAATTTCATATTCAGATATTGAATAAATAGGACATAGTAAAACTTGACTAACTTTTTTATTATCTAAATCACAACTCTGAGTTAAAATAATTAAATCATATTCATTTACTTCTATTTCTATGTCCTGAGTTTCATAGTTTTTTCCAAAAGTTGTCGGATCAAATATTGGTAATGGTACAATACACCCAGGTAGGTAATCTCCTTGCCTGAGCGTCGCTTCATTTATCTGCACCCAAAAAGATTCTATCGTCATTCTTCTTCTAAAGGATATGGCATAGGTTTTCCACGCCCTTTAAATTTGGCACGCATAATTATACGTTCTGAGCGTTTTGGTAAAACAGGATTGTAATTTATTTCACTACTTATTTCAATAGATTCTAGATATTGCTTGATAAATATCAAATTACGCAAAATATCATCAATCTTGCGTCCTTCTGGACTTTGCAACTGTGAAGTTGCTTTTGTGTCTAACACTATTCGTCTTTGTGGGATAAGAGTCCCATTCGGACGTAGGGGGGTAATAGTAGCCATTAGTTAATCAACTCCCTTGTGCGTTCTGTAATACAAGCTTCAAAGGCTTGATTATTTTGTGTGTGCATTTGTTCTAGAAGTTCCCAAATTCCTAGTTCATTATTAGCAATATTCTGTTCCACAAATAAGTCTAAATCTAATAGTATAGAAACAACTTCTTCTGTAGGTGGTGTAACAATTGCTTGGTTAATAACTAGCATTGCTCCTAAATTATCCTGAGGAATTTGTAGCTGCATAAAATAGCCGCTTAGTCCTTGAGGTAAGTCACCAGAAACTTCAGGAAATGTCCTTAAATATTCTTGTAAATCACCAACAGGTAGAGGAATATCTAATCTATTAATATACCTAATTGCTAAACGAGTAATAGCTTGTGGATATGTCAATGATTGATATATACTCCACAATCGCTGGGCTTCATCTCGGAAGTTTTCCCAACAGTCATAGGGCGCTAACCGACTGAAACTAAATCCATCCAATCGCATTTCTATAATATGCTTTTGGTCACTACTTAAGACTCTATAACCAATTTGAGATTGAGTGGCTGTGGACTCTACAGTAGCAGCTACAATCATTTGTCCCTGCAAAATGAACACATCTTCGCACTTTGGGTACTCAGTTTGAATATTTGAGTACATTTGCCACAAAACATCGAGCTTAACTTTTGGCGACAGTTGAGCTTGGATGTTAATCACTGCTTCGGTGATTGGTGCGTGTGAATAGTGTTTTCTAGCTTCCATACTAGAACTATTGTAAACTGCCTTGTCAGTTGAAACAATACAAATTACACTACTTTACAATTTATATGGGTGTTTCCCAAGGCATTTTGTTTAAAAATAATTGCTATAGCCCCAGCATTTACCACCGGATGATCAGGACGCTTGGAATGTCCATCAAGGACAATGGCGTTAATGGCGTTAAATGCGCCTCCTGTCCATAAACAAAGACTTTGGCAATTAACTGGATAGTAAACGGTTGTTGAAAATCTCCAACTTCGTAAATTTGTCCGTTTGTAGTAACAATACAAATCATCAATAAATCAGGATTTAATTTGGTAAGTTTGGGAATATAGTTGGCTACTACACCATCTTTCAGGGATTTATACTGGGAATGCAATTCTTTGAGAGTGTCTAAAAGTGCTGGTGGTAATATTTCTGGATTTTCTAGCTTAAAGATGGGGCTGATTGATTGATACAAAATTGATTGCTGGGGTTATTACGGTAAAAGCTAATATAAGGTAGTTTCTTATACTTAAAATACTTATATATACGCGCTTACCACTCTTTTCATTGTCTCATTAATTATTTATCTCAGGATAAGAATAAATACTTACTGGAGATAAATCACTTTTATTGCTTCAGTAATTATTGTAATAATTAAAACTTATAAAGTTAAATATTTAATAGTATTTACTTATTTAAAATCTAGATAAAAAACTATCATTCTTGAGCGAAACAACCAAAGTATTTTGCAAATAAAATCTTTGTAGAGATTGTTTTTGCGCTAATTTTAGCTTCTAACAATCAAATTATTGAAAGTAAAATTTTATCTAAACGCAAATTGACTTGATCATTTTTCAATACTTAATAATTTACAACTACTGAGGATAAATGTTAGGGAGTAACCGTTGAATTATGTGATCAGCCAACATGAAGTTTCCCTAGGAAAATCTGGAAATTTTCCAAAAAAACGTTACATAGCCAAAATCCTGACTTGAACACGGTTTACAAGCTCAAACTCAACCGTAAATTTAAGCATTTCTTTCAGACTTCCGCTAAAACCCTGATCCCCAAGCCCAAAAATTCATGCTAATGTATTCGAGTTACAAAACGCAAAGTGAAAGCGGAACGGGTTCGAGTTTCCAAAGGGGATCACTATTCATCAAGTGAAAAACCCTAGCTAAATAAAACTTAAGTTCTATAGTCGCTTTAAAATCGGACGCATGAATCAAAGACATTTGTGGACTACAGTTGCCGTATTTCTAGCTGTTTTGGGTCTACCCTCAGTTGGTCGAACTCAAACCATTGCGGGAATTTCCCCAACTAGCCAAGCATCATCTGCGAATGATGCAGTCAAAGTAGGAGAGTACCAATCCCAGACAGAAAGCCCCATTTCCAATCCTGTGATTACCAGAATTCATCCTCACAGTATTCGCGGCTTACAAGCAGCAACTCTTTATATTCGGGATATTCCCGTTCTCACCTTTTTGGGTTCTAACCCAGTTACTAACAGCAAAACAAAAGTTGGAGTAATCGGCAATGGCGAGAATTTAAATTCTTACCCGCGGACTGCTACCAACTCCGCCAAAGTTACCAGTTTTAGCAATACTGGGAATGTAGTCGATTTTAATAAAAAAGTTAGGTCCATTGACAATGATCCAGTTCAAAAAGCTAGTGTTATAGCCGCTAGAATCAATGAACTGATCGAAAAAAATGTAGACGCGAGCAAGATTACCGTCAGTTGGAAAACAGGAGACAACTCCACAATTAACAATAAAGCCCAAAAGCCAGGCTTCATCGTTCAACAACCGTCGGCAGATCGCTACACCATTACTATTGACGGTCAAGAACTGGTAGAAGTCAATAAAGTCACAATATTAGCAGATAGTACCAAAAATCTTGCCCAAGATGCCTTACAAGCAACTAATAGACTGCGGCGACTTATAGGTAACGCATCTCCTATTCAAGCAATTGCCAACTTACCAGTAGATAGATCAGTCTCCAGTGCCAGTTTACCGCAAAAGATTGCCTTTGGAAATATCAATCTCAGTTTTCAAGGGATAGCTTCTTGGTACGGATATGATGGCTCTGGCAATAAAACCGCCAGTGGTGAAAGATATAATCCCGAAGGATTAACTGCGGCTCACCGGAGTTTACCCATGGGGACAAAAATCCGTGTCACTAACACCCGGAATGGTCGCTCTGTCGTCGTGCGAATCAATGACAGAGGTCCCTACATCCGAGGTCGAATTATTGACCTTTCCGCTGGTGCTGCCCGGCTATTAGGCATGATCGGCAGTGGCGTTGCTCAAGTCAGTCTTGAGGTTTTAGGAAAATAACCCGTTTCCTAATTCCTACTCTCTTTTCGCTCTTCACTATTAAATTCCCCTGGTTCGTCCCTCTTATCCCCCAATTATCCTTTGCGCCACGCTGCGCTATCAGATATACACTAACGGGGGAAAGGATTATTGGAACTAGGGGTATTTTGTGCGTGTGCTGACAAAAGTTGTAGCCTTACGCTGCTATTTAAATCGCCGTCGCTGGCCAAGCCATCTTAGGCTACCAGAGGATCTCGGACTTGATGAACAAACCAGTTGGTCTCCCACAGCAGTTGGTTTAGTGCCAACTATGGGGGGTTTACATCAAGGTCATTTAAGTTTAATTGAACGGGCTAAACAGGAAAATTCGACGGTGATTGTCAGTATTTTTGTCAATCCCCTGCAATTTGGACCAAATGAGGACTATCAACGCTATCCCCGCACTCTAGAGCAAGACCGACAATTTTGTGAACAGGCGGGAGTTGATGTGATTTTTGCCCCAACTCCGGAGGAAATTGGTGTCCCTGGGAAGAATATAGCAGCAACTCAGGTGACACAAGTGATCCCGCCATCTGATATGATATCTAGTTTGTGTGGTAATTTTCGGCCGGGTCATTTTCAAGGTGTGGCAACGATTGTTACCAAGCTTTTTAATTTGGTACAACCTGACCGAGCTTACTTTGGACAAAAGGATGGCCAACAACTAGCAATTATTAAACGGTTAGTAGCTGATTTAAATTTGCCAGTAGAAATTGTTGCTTGTCCTACAGTGCGGGAATTGTCCGGCTTGGCTTTAAGTTCTCGTAATCAATATTTGACGGCTACAGAAAAAGAGCAAGCAACGGTGTTATTTAAAGGTTTACGGCAAGCTGAGGCGGCGTTTCGGGCTGGCGTTCGTGACAGTGGTGAACTCATAGCATTAGCGCGGCAAGAAATCGCAAAAGTTAGCAATATCAGCTTGGAATATATTGAATTGGTTGAACCGAATACGTTGATGTTTTTAGAAAAAGTTGAGGATGAAGGAATGTTGGCGATCGCTGCTCGTCTTGGTTCTACACGGTTAATTGACAATACGATTTTGCGCGATGGCAACGACGGACTACGCCAACCAATCATTGCTATTGATGGTCCGGCTGGTGCTGGTAAATCTACCGTCGCTCGCCAAGTGGCACATCAATTAGGTTTAGTCTATTTAGATACGGGCGCTATGTACCGGGCGATTACTTGGCTAGTGCTGGAACAGGGAATTGCCATTGATGATGATTGTGCTGTTACTGAATTAGTTGCTGGGTGTAAAATTGAACTGACTCCCAGTCAAAGCCTGCAATCTCCCGTCAGAGTCCAGATTAATGACATTGATGTCACTCAGAAAATTCGCACAGTTGAAGTCACTTCTCAAGTATCAGCGATCGCTGCTCAAAGCACTGTGCGTCAAGCATTGGTTCAACAACAGCAAAGCTGGGGACAACGTGGCGGTTTAGTGGCCGAAGGTCGGGACATTGGCACTCATGTTTTCCCAGATGCGGAAATTAAAATCTTCTTAACCGCCTCTGTGGGTGAAAGAGCGCGTCGTCGTCAGCAAGACTTTCAAAAGCAGAACCAACCCGCAGTTAGTTTAGAACAACTAGAACGGGACATTGCTGAACGGGACTTGAAAGACAGCAATCGCAAGGTTTCCCCCTTGCAAAAAGCGGCTGATGCGATTGAATTACAAACTGATGGTTTAACAGCTTCTGAAGTAGCAGCACAAATTATTAGCCACTACAATCAACGGCTATCCCATTGGTAATTCGGGAATTTTTGAGTTGAAAATGGTGGTGAGTGCCGACGGACTCACCATTATTAGATTTTAGTGCTTTGAACTACATCCTAAACTATTTGCAGATTGATTCATCTATCTTGAGATGGATATTAGTCTGAGTTGATCATTATATATTTTAGGCTGGGCTTTTTTCTCACGCTTCAGGTGCAGAGGCAACAGAGGGAAGTTAGGAGTTTGGTCTAAATAGATGAAATTTGCTTTATTTATAAACTAATTGCTGGGAATTTTCAGTTTGGTAGTAGAATAACAATGTTAAGTTTTGTATAAAATTCCTGAATACGAAACCTGTAATTTGCCTAGCTCTGGCAATAGCTTTCAACTAGAAAACAGTAAAGAGAGGATTTCACAAAATGGCATTTACCCAACTAGCTTTACCTTTTGCTTCTGATGCTTTAGAATCCTATGGCATGAAAGCGGAAACCTTTGAATATCACTATGGTAAGCATCATAAAGCTTATGTAGATAATTTGAATAAGCTTGTTGATGGTACAGAATTAGCTAATAAGTCTTTGGAAGAAGTAATTCAAATTGCTTTTGGTGACTCTGCTAAGGCTGGAATCTTCAACAATGCGGCTCAAGTTTGGAATCACTCTTTCTTCTGGAATTGCTTGAAACCAGCAGGTGGCGGCGCACCTACGGGCGCATTAGCAGCTAAAATTGAAGAGGATTTTGGTAGCTTTGAGAAATTCAAAGAGGAATTTTCTACTGCTGCTGCAACTCAATTCGGTAGTGGTTGGGCTTGGTTGGTTGATGATGGTGGTACACTCAAAGTTATCAAAACCCCTAACGCAGAAAACCCCCTTGCACATGGTAAAAAAGCATTGCTTACCATTGATGTTTGGGAACACGCATATTACATTGACTTCAAAAATGCTCGTCCTGGATTCATCAAGAATTTCTTAGATAATTTGGTGAACTGGGATTTTGTTGCTGCAAATTTTGCAAAAGCTTGATGCTTAGATTTTAATGGGGAAAGAGGTAATTGATAATTGTTAATTACCCCTTCCCTCACACTAATCCTCTTGTTAAGATTGCTTTACACATTTGGGTTTTCCCCAGTCTACCTACTTGTTTGACACTCTCAGCGGCTTTAGCCGCTGAGTTTCCCACTTACCGCGAGGTTTTATGACGTGATTGATATTCATACATAACTCCGCACAATGCAGCAACAAAAACCCAAGAGAGAGTATTCAACCGAATATCAAATGTGGTGACATCAACGGTATTAAATAATATCCACCCTATAAAGGTGATGAGATAACTAAAGAAGATTAGGCGATTTTCTGGTTCTATAGATGCAGAGATCCCCGACTTCTTTAAGAAGTCGGGGATCTTATTCTTATTGTTAAATAAAATTTGACTAGCTGCAATTAATATCCAAGCCAGCAAACCACAAAATAGCAAAGTAGTAATTAACCCAGTTTCCGCAGACAGCATTAAAAATAGGTTATGGGGATGGTTGACATCAATTTGCATTTGGGTTTTATAAAGTCCACTAAAACTGCGTAAACCTGAACCAGTTAAAGGATGTTGCTGAGTTAAATTCCAGGCAAATTCCCATTGAGTTTTCCGCATTAATTCCAGCGGTCTATCAGGAAACATATCATCATTTAACCGCGCCCAAATGCCGTAGGGAACAAAAAGGCGGAAAAATTGGGCAATAGGTGAAGGTGCAAAAGCTGCTAAGAAAAAACAACTTGTAATACTGACAACAGCAGCAACAATTAATCGCCAACCTTGATATAAAGCATAAACTAAACAGGCAAAAATAGTTATTCCCCAACCATTGCGAGAATTGGTTAATATCAAGGCGATAAAATTAGCAAATACCGTAATTGTTAAGAAGATAATCAGGCGATTTTTTTGCTTGAGTTTGTGATAGTTTTCTAGCAATAAACCTAAACCCAAAATAAAGATAGTTACTAAGTATGCGGCTAAGGTATTTGGGTGCATGAAGTTAGAAGCCATGCGTCCTGATAATGATTTTTCTGGTGCAACTATCCAATCAAAGACAATCCATAAAACCTGAAATCGGAAATTCCAACCGAGAAATAATTGCCCAAAACCGATGATTAAAACAGGTACAGAACCAAACACCATGATCCAAGAAATTTGTCGTAATTGGTTGGGTGTTTGCATCAGGGAAGTTAGTCCTGTAAAAAAGAAAAAGAAGGGGATGAAGTTGAATAAACCTAAAAAAGCATCTAATTTATGATAGGCAAATCCGGTAGTAATGAGTAGTAAGATACTCAAAAGAGCAAATCCCTTGTGAATTGGCCGATTGCTAATAAGCCGCGATTGTTTTCGCCAAGTTAACAATGATGCCACGACGATAGAAATACCGCCCAAAAATGGACTCAGGGGGCAAGATAATAGTCCAAATTGCAACCAATTCCAAGGGGTTTGTAAGTGGGAATTTGGATGATAAAAACTTTTGTTTAAGCTATTTCCCAACATTCTGTACGGGTAAGACGAATTTGCGCGAGGGTGAAGACACAAGGAATAATTCTGCCATAGTTTGTGGCGATCGCTCTCCAACCTAAATCAGCAAAAAACCAAGCCCACATGACTGGACCAACCAAAGCAAATGCACTGCGAACCGCACCATAACGGGCTGCACTCATAGTCATACCTCGACGGGACATTTGTAAAGCTACATAGTTTTGAAACTGTTTGGTTGCTAATCCTGTACCTGTAATTGTGGCTTCTTTCGCTACTTGATAAGTAGCTAAATGAATAGCAAATTGACGGGCGATTTGTTGGAGAACAAAAGGTTGGATTACAGACGTTACAGCCAAGGCACTACCACCTTTAAATATTAATCCTAAAGGATCACGTTGCAATGATAATGGTAATGGTTGTTTAAGTTTTGATTGTGCTAATTGATGTTGAACATTAATAGTTAGTTGTTGTTTTTCCTGTTTTGGTAGTTTTTTCCAAACCTTTCCTAAGAGATGCAAAAATACTTCTGCTTCTAAATCAATTGTTGTTAGATCTTGATAATAGTGAATTTTCAAATATTTGCATACTTGAATTAGGGCTTGTCTGTAAGTTACTTGATCAGTACGTCCCCGTAATACTGTCATCCCGTCAGCAGCTAAAAAACGAAAGCGATTTTCTATTGTATCTAACCAAGTTTGACGATCTTGGCTTTGTACTGCAATGGGTTCGGGTGTGTGAACATAATCTAAGGGGTTAAACTTGCGACTAAACAGAATTGCTGTTAAGTCCTGTAGTTCCTCTTCTGTAGCTAGTTCCAATACCGCTCTGAGTTCTTCCAATTTCCCTTCCTCTCTTCGGTGCAGCTTATCTGTCCCCTATTCTACTATCTTGTAAATCAGATTTTCCATATTCATGACTGCTCAAATGTCTTTTTTGTCTATATAAACCTCATTTTATGCTTAATTTATATTTTTCTTCCAGTAATTAACAATTGTGACAGTTGAGGTCGGAATGTGAGCTAAAGTTGTTTATTTTTTTCAGTAAAAAACCCGCTATAGTATTCCTATAGCGGGTAAAATTAACAATTACAGTTATGGTTAATTTTCAGATACAAATATTATGCCAGCCATTCCAGAACAGCTTCATCTTTAGTATTAGTATGACGAGAAGGTGTTTCCCGCTCAAATTTCATGTGAATAGAACGGGTTTGTTCACCATCAGCCGCAACAGCTAAAATTGGATAGTCAATTAAACCATCTTGGAAGGACATTTGGAAGCGGAATGTACCATCGGAATTGAGTTTAATTGGACGACCACCAATGGTAACATTTGCATCAGGTTCAGTTGCACCGTAAACAATCAATTCAGCGTCAGCAACTAACCAGAATTTGCGAGGACGTGCAGGAACAGCAGAAGCGGAGAAACCGGACATTCCCACACCGGACATGGTTAAACCAGATACGGTAGGAACAGCCCACATACCCACACCAGATGGGAAAACGTAGGAACTGAGAGTTTGTTCGGGAGCAGCAGAACCGGGAACGTGCTGCATAGAACCGAAGATAGAACCTGCTACCCGTTGAGCTTCAGCGGATTCTGCTAGACCAAAGATTTGTTCGTAAATGGGATTTCCACCACCCGCAGTCGCAGCAGCAGCAGTTGCTAATTTCTTAGATGGGGGAACTAGTTCGTAGAAGGTCTTAGCACGCAGGTCTTCTTCAAAGTCTACAGTGATGAACACATCTTCAATCCAATCGGAAGGATAGACGGGGGGAATATGTACTCTCGCAGAACGTGCTAATACTAACCAACCACCATCAGCGGTGCGATAACCAACATCTATCACATAATCGCGATCGCTCACAGGAATTGGCAAATACCATTCTCTGGCTAGTTCATCCGCAGGATATTCTTGGATACTGTGGGGACTTTGATAATCTAGATCAAGATCAGTGACATCATAAATCCGCAAAGCTAGGGTTTGTCCACCTTGACGACGCAATTCTTCTTTATGGTCGTTAGGAATATCCCAGTAAGTGTAAGCCCATTGAGGATCACGGGGTAATAAAACTATCCGGCTGTCACCATAACCAGCAGGTAAATCCGCCAGTGCTTCATCAACGTCAGCCAGAGAACCACCAGTCCGATCTTCTTGACCTAGCTCGAATTTTGCTGCTTCCACGGTTTCTTGTGCCTCCAGATTAGGGGATGAACTGAGCGAGAACTTACTATGCTGAACTTCTTCAATTGATGCTAATAACTGCGATTTCCGCATTCTGCTATAGCGAGATATACAATATTCACTGGCAACTTTGCGTAATTGCCGTAGGGTCATCTCTTCTAGCGGTGGCCGTTCTTTTGCCATTAATTTGGACTCCAGTAGTTTACAAGGTAAATTATTTTTTCCGGGTTAAAAAAATTTTGATGAAATATCATCTACCCAGATTTTTTTATTCCTGACTCCTGGTTTGTCTCCAGTTTTAAATTTGTTTACTGTTTGTTTTTTTATTGAGAACCAACTCATCTAAATTCCTAGTTATGCCGTTGTTTTGCATTTCTTTGGGATTGCCAAGAGTTGTTAAGTAAATATTAACCAGTAAAACTATCTAGGGATCAAGGGGTCTAAAGATAGGTTTTACTATATTTCACGTAGTTATCAGCCCTGCGGGGATCAGTTTGTCATGGAATCTTAATATAGTGATCTCAGACAGAAGATTACTGTCAAGGTTTGATGACATTGAGGGCAGGGAACACGGAAAAGAGTAGATTTAACAACTAACAACTGACAACGAACAATTGTACGGACGAAGCATTTGGAGAACTATTTTTGGCAATGACCGATAATTTATCTTCCAAATGCTTCGCCCCTACTAACAACTGACCAATTACAAAAAATTCTGAATTACTGACATTCGCTGAATCAGCCATTTACCTTCTTTGCGAACCAAATCATAGCGAACGCGCAAGTTTTCATTAGAAGACTTTTTCTGCTGACTATTCTGATAGAACTGGGTAACTTCTTGTACCTTAGCGTCTACAGATACATAATCTTTATCTGTACCTTTTTTAGAAACAGCTACTATTTCTACATTATGTTTATATTGGCGATAGCGTTTCTCTTCTTGTTCTTGCTGGGCTACTGACTGCCATTGTGATAAAACTGCACCTGTTAAAATTTCCTTTAAACCATCAATGTCATGTTTTTGCCCTAAAGCTGAGGTTTTGGCAGATAACCAAGTTTCAATTACTTCCTTTGCTGTCTCCTTGGTCAGTTCTTCGGTGCTTGATTCAGGTTTGGTGTTAGGGTTAGGAATGGTTATTGGTGGTTGATTTAGTTGTATTGCTAACTGTTCTCCCTGTAATGATGCACTGGGAAAGAAGATATTTTTGACTAAGCCAAAAGTTGTTGATACTAATAACGAAAAAATTAATACTCCTCCCAATGAAAACAAAACTAGCCAAACTAAGCGCGTTTTTGGATCTAGGTTACTGAGAAAATTAGTTTGAGACTGGATAAACCGCTGAGGAAGGGTATTAGTAGTGGGTTTTCGTCTTCTGCGTTTGGGGGACTGGTGGTTTGTTACTGCGGTCGGAGTACCATTGGTTTGATGTGGTCTTAGGTTCGGGGTTGCTGCTGTTGAAGGTATTTGTGATGTTTGATTTCCCGCATTTGCATTTGTTGGTGGATGATTCCATCTCGGTATGGAAACTTGGGTAGATTCAGGTTGAGGTCGAGGGTGGGTTTCTGGTAATTCAGGATTGACGGGTTGATGGTGTTGTGATGTTTTTGTGGTGTGATTATTATGGTGATTGGAATGATGAATATCTGGTTGGGGAAAGGATTGATGATTAATTACTGACCATTCATTGGTAATTTGGGCATCGGTGGGTAAAGATTCTAGATAAGCTTGTACTTGTCTATCGGCAAAGTAATCTTTTAAAGAGGCTTGCTGTTTTGCTAAATCCCGAAAATGGGGAAATACTTCTTGCTGTAACCATTGTTCACTATATAAACACAGTCCTGGTAATAGGTCTGGTGAGTCTTGGGATTTTTCCCGAATAAAAGCTAAGGCTTCATATTCTTGACTTAGTTCTAAAACACGGGTGGCTTCTTCGGTTTGTCCCATTAGCAAAGCACAAAGCGATTGTTCTAAATGCACGTCTTGGCGTTTGCCTAATTGCATTAACATTTGCTTGGCTTGGCGAATTAATGCTGGTTGGCGTTGGGCAAAACCTCTGGCGATTAGGGAGTATACTGCTAAATATGTGGCCACGGCTGAGGGGCGTTTACTTTCTAATTCAAAGAGTTTATGCTGTTCTGCGACTGTTAAATAATGGCGAATTTGTTGGATAAATCGTAAAAAGTCATCTATATTTAATCCTGATTGATCGTTGCCTGTACCATCAATACCGCCACGATCTTCTAAGATACTTTGTAATAATTCTAATCCTTGCCGACGTTTGGGAATTTGTGTTTGTGGTAGTGCTAATAGTTCCAAGATGCGGTAGGGACGCAGTTTGTAAAGATCAGCGGTCATTTCAGCGCGGACGCTGGGAAATAAGCCTTCTCGTGCTAATAATTCTTCACCTATTTCTAAGGATACGGCGGCATTTTCATAGTGACCTTGTTGCCATTCTTCCCGTCCTAGTTCTAGGCAAGCTAGGGAGACGGTGAGGATAATATCTGGTAAGTCAGGGTTTTCGGGAATTTCTATTTGGGTAGCACGATGACCTGTTTTCAGACTAACTGAACTAGGTTTATTAACTAGGTACGGGCGACCAAGTTTTAATACTAATTCATATTCTCCTAGTTCTTGGAGGATTAACAAAGAGCCAACTAATCGCTCTGGGGTGATTTCGATGCTGAGACTTTGAGCATCTTGATCTTTGGAGTTATTATCTGTTAGGGTTTGTTGTGGAATTTGATCAGCAGTTTTGTTAGGAGTATAAACGTGAGCTAGATAAAGCTGATCGTAGGCTTTGCGCTCGTCGGTATCTAATAAAACCATATAAGCTTCTTCAATCAGCTTCTTGCGAGAAGATATAGATGTAGTCGAATATTCCCGTCGGGGCAATTGGACAATGCGATCGCTGTATGCCTGTCGCAATTGTTCCTCATTAGCCGCCAACGGTAATCCTAGAATTCGGTAATAATCAAGCGGAATTCGCACAGCTTACGTCCCCTGCACTGTGTTCTCGTAGCATCTCGTAAAAATTAACATAATTTACCCAGAGCGTTCCAGGCTTCTAAAACCGTCCCATAATCATAGCTTGATTAATACCGTGTTGACCTAGTACAATAAGTGTAGATAGTAACAGATATATTAGTCATTTACGTTAATTTTTTTATAGCCCTTATTACCTATTTAAGTAGGTGAAGTAAAATCGCCCAAAACTCTCTTCCTGTTCCCAGTTAAGAGTTCCCTGTTCCCTTGCCCCAACGACAATTTTTAACGCCAACCTACTTATTGCCTGATTTTTAAACAATCCATTCAGATGCGCGTTCACCTAAGTCAAGGGGAATGCTAACTGCTTTACCAAGACGGGGACGCTCTTTGGTTTCTAGAATGAAAGTTTGTACTTGTTGTATTCCCCCTAAGGCATTGAGATAATTAGCAATGCTGTCAAGATGATCTTGGTAATCTGTTTCGCTTAAAGGGAAAGAGGCTTGTCCAAAATATTTCCACATGATTTGCAGGAATATTTTGCCCTGGGTGCGGCGAAACTGGACATCATAAGGTTGTCCCCATTTATCAATCAACAGTTGGCGTAATTCCTTTCCAGTCATAGCAATTTTGGTCCGTTGTCCGTTGTCCGTTGTCCGTTCTCCGTTGTTAGTAGGGGCGAAGCATTTGGAAGATAAATTATCGATCATTGCCAAAAATAGTTCTCCAAATGCTTCGCCCGTACAGTTGTCAGTTGTCCGTTGTCAGTTGTTAAGAAGTTTCCTTCTGTTCCCTATTCCCTGAGCTTATCTAGATTTTACATTTAGTTATGATATTAAGTTCCGTGACTCCAGTATGATAAGGATATAAAGAAATGTAATGCTAACAGATAAAGATGCTCACTATGTCTTGCAACTGAGAATTAGGGTATCGCTGTGAGCGTTATGATTTCGATTCAGATAAGAGTGGCTCTTGTGCTGGTACTCTTGTCAAAATGATTAATAAATTACACAAACAGCGCGGAGATTATGGCTCAATTTTCAGAAATCACAGATGTTCCCGATATGGGTCGTCGTCAGTTTATGAACCTGCTCACTTTTGGGACTGTTACCGGGGTGGCGTTGGGTGCATTGTACCCTGTTGTTAGCTACTTTATTCCTCCTGCTAGCGGTGGTGCTGGTGGCGGTACAGTAGCCAAGAATGAATTGGGTAATGATGTTAGTGTTAGTCAATTTCTAGACAGCCATAATGTGGGCGGTCGCAGTTTGGTACAAGGACTCAAGGGAGATCCTACCTATATTGTAGTGGAAAGTAAAGAAGCGATCGCTGACTACGGGATTAATGCTATTTGTACCCACTTAGGTTGTGTTGTCCCTTGGAATGTGGCTGAAAATAAGTTTAAATGCCCTTGTCATGGTTCACAATATGACGCTACTGGTAAAGTAATTCGCGGTCCTGCACCAAAATCCTTGCCTCTAGCCCATGCCAAAGTGGCAGACGACAAAATTCTGTTAACACCTTGGACAGAAACCGATTTCCGCACTGGGGATGCCGCTTGGTGGGCTTAAATAGTGCAAAAGTTATTAGTCTCAAGTCAACAATCTAGGGCTTTTAATCAACTCTTGACTACTGACTACTGACCAATGACAACTGACAACTGACAACTGACAACTGACCACTGACAAATGACTTTATAGAGATGAGAAATGCCCTTACACCTGCGAGGTTAACTCGCACTGCTAAAGCAATGGTTAATACATTGCTTATAGCGATCGCTACTGTGACTTTTTTCTTCACTAGCGATATAGCCGTCCCACAAACTGCTGCTGCCTATCCTTTCTGGGCGCAAGAAACCGCTCCTGCAACCCCCCGCGAAGCAACGGGTCGAATTGTTTGCGCTAACTGTCACCTAGCAGCTAAACCCACAGAAGTGGAAATTCCTCAATCTGTGCTTCCTGACACTGTATTTAAAGCCGTTGTCAAGATTCCCTACGATGCCACTGTGCAACAAGTGGGTGCTGATGGTTCTAAGGTGGGCTTAAATGTTGGTGCTGTATTAATGTTGCCTCAAGGCTTCAAGATTGCCCCAGAAGATCGCATTTCTGAAGAACTCAAGGCAGAAGTGGGTGATATGACATTCACTCCTTACAACGACAGTACAGATAATGTTGTCATTGTTGGTCCATTACCTGGTGAAGAATATCAAGAAATTGTCTTCCCTATTCTTTCTCCTAACCCCGCTACAGACAAAAATATCCACTTTGGCAAATACTCTGTTCATGTAGGCGGTAATCGTGGACGTGGACAAGTTTACCCCACAGGTGAAAAGAGCAATAATAACGCATTCAACGCTTCTGCTGCCGGTACAATTAGCAAAATTGCTAAAACAGAAGATGAGGACGGTAACGTTAAGAATCTAATTAGTATCACAACTGCAACTGGTGATGTTGTTACAGATACAGTTCCTGCTGGTCCTGAACTAATTGTCACTGAAGGACAAGTAGTTGCAATTAGTGATGCTTTGACTAACAACCCCAATGTTGGTGGTTTTGGTCAAAAAGATGCAGAAATTGTTTTGCAAGATTCTTCTAGAGTTGCATGGTTGGTTGCTTTTATCTGTTTGGTGATGTTGGCACAAGTAATGCTAGTTCTCAAGAAGAAACAAGTAGAAAAAGTTCAAGCTGCGGAAATGAATTTCTAAATCATAACTATGATTTGTGTGATTGATTTGATTGATTTGATTGATTACAACAATCAGGGTTGAGGATACTGACAAATTCTTTGCTAAATCATCAGCTATTTGACAGGCTTTTTGCCTGTCTTTTTTTATAATTGATAATTAGTAATTGGGAGTAAACAAATGATAGAACCTAGCAAATCTTTTTATGTTGATCATCTATTGGTAGAGGTTTATGCTTCTGAAATGGAAATGTCAGAAAGTGTGGCTAAAATCACACATCAATATTTACAAAATCTGCTTGATAAACAGGATACAGTTGCGATTTTATTAGCTACGGGAAATTCCCAAATTCGATTTTTGGAGGCTTTAATTGCTTTAGAGGGAATAGATTGGTCACGGATAATTTTATTTCATTTAGATGAATATTTGGGAATTACATCCGATCATCCTGCTAGTTTTCGTCGTTATTTGCGGGAACGGGTCGAAGAAAAGGTGTGTCCCCAACAATTTTATTATATAGCAGGGGATACATTACAACCAATAGCTGAGTGCGATCGCTATACTCGACTCTTAGAAAATCAACCTATTGACCTATGTTTTTTAGGTATTGGGGAAAATGGACATTTAGCATTTAATGATCCAGCGGTGGCAGATTTTCAAGATCCTGCTAAAGTTAAACTTGTCAAACTGGATGATGTTAACCGTCAACAACAAGTAAATACAGCATATTTTGCCAATTTAGCAGATGTTCCTCAATACGCATTTACTGTAACTATTCCCATGATTTGTCACGCTAAAAAAATAATTTGTTTAGCACCAGCAACCAGAAAAGCCCAAGTAGTTAAAACTCTGTTAACAGGAAATATCACTACTAATTGTCCAGCTTCTATTTTACGTCAACAACCCCAAGCTACTTTATTTTTAGATGTTAATTCTGCTAGTTTACTATAACTAGATCCCCGACTTCTTTAAGAAGTTGGGAATCTAAATAAATCAATCATGTTGGATTAAATAACCATCTTCCATATTAATGATTCTGTCAGCAATATCTAAAATTCGGTTATCGTGGGTAACAATTAAAATGGTGCAATCTTGTTCTTTTGCTAATTGCTGCATTAAATTAACCACATCTCTTCCTGATTTACTATCTAAAGCCGCCGTAGGTTCATCAGCTAAGACTAACTTAGGATGACTCACCAAAGCCCGCGCAATGGCTACTCGTTGCTTTTGTCCCCCGGAAAGATCAGAGGGATAATAATTAATTCTATCTCCCAATTTCACAGCCTGGAGCATTGTTTCTGATTGGATATAAGATTCCCATTGAGAAATATTGCGTTGTAATTCCAAAGACATTTGCACATTTTGCATAGCTGTGAGGAAATCTAGTAAATTATGAGCTTGAAAAATATAGCCAATTTGTCGCCGTACCTGGACTAATTCTTCATTACTAGCACCTAATAATTCCTGTCCATTAAATTTTAAACTTCCCTCTTGGACAGAACGCAAACCGCCAATTAATGTTAATAAAGTAGTTTTTCCTGAACCAGATGGTCCAGTCATAATCACAATTTCTCCAGCTTTGATAGTTAAATTAATATCAAACAAAGTTTGAGTTCGTAATTTACTATGACCAAAGTAATGATTAAGGTTTGTGATTTTCAAAATATTGGCATCAGGTAAATATTGCATTATTAGTTAATTAAAGATTTCTGCTGGATCTACTTTACGGAGTTTATTGGTAGAAAAGAAACCAGAAGTTAAGCACATAATAATCACAGAAGTGAATACTAATAATCCCTTACTTAAATCCATAACAATTGGTAATTTAGTTGCATCTTTAGCAATATCATATAGTCCTAGAGAGATAGCAAAACCGGGAATAAAACCCAAGACAGCTAAAATTATAGCTTGCTGAAATACGACATTTAAAAGATATTTATTTCTAAATCCCATAGCTTTAAGTGTCGCAAATTGGACAAAATGAGTTGATATATTACTATAAAGGATTTGATAAACAACAATTACACCAACCACAAAACCCATCATTACCATTAAATTAAATACAAATCCAATTGGTGTTCTTAATGTCCAATAGCTTTTTTCAAAGTCAATAAATTCTTGGCGTGTCATTACCGTGACATCTTTTGGTAAACTATTAGATAAAGTTGTGAGAATTGTTTGGGGGTTAACATTAGGTTTTAGATGAATTAAGCCTATATCTATTTGATTTGATCTATGTTCTGGAAAGATTTTAAAAAAAGTAGAAGAACTGACTATTAAATTACCATCCACACCAAAGGAAGGACCAAGAGTAAATAAACCACTAACTTTAACTTTATAACCAATAGTTCCCAAATAACTAAATATTTCCATACCTATAGGTTGATTTTTTTGAAAATATTCAGCAATTGGTCCAAATTCTGGCCGGGCTGCGCGGTCAAAAAATACTTGATCAGGAATTTTTAGTAATTGAAAATCTTGATCTACTTCTGGTAATCTAAAGATAGATTTTACCGGATCAAATCCTAGAACGTAAATAGGATATTTGCGGCCATTAATGGGATTTTTGAGTTTAGCAAATTGGACATATAAAGGTTCAACAGATTCTATGCCGTTAAAACCTAATATTTGATATAAACGACTACGAGGAAAGCTTTGAGTAGAAGTCAAAGATTTATATTGGGAACTAATTAAAAACAAATCACCTCGCAGGTGTTTATGGACTTGAGTAGCACTAGAATAAAGAGCATCCTGAAACCCAATTTGCATAAACATCAACACAGAAATAAAAGCAATCCCAGCCAATGCTACAAAGAAGCGCACTTTTTGTTTTATCAATTGTAGCCAAGGCAAAGGTATATTTAAAATCATGTTTTACCTCCTATTCCTTATATAAATGCACCCCACCTCAACCCCCTCACCGCAAGCGAGGAGGGGACTATGATGTATTTCCCGGTGTTATGAGGTACATATCTAGCGGGCAAGATGCCCGCACTACAAGAGTTTCATGATTCAACTTTGTACCTCATAAGAGCGGAAATCGCTGTATAAATCATCCAAATCAAATTAATCAGACAAATCATAGTTCAGACTTTGTTATATTTTAATAAGTGCCTGTACCTGTAAATTAGTTAAACTAGAAACTCGTTGATTATCTGCCGAGTTGTCAATGCGAATTTTCACATCAACTATTTTGTTATCTGTATCTGAACCGGGATTAGTATTGAAGATATTTTGTCTACCAATTTGTAAACCAATATCTGTGACAGTTCCCTTTAATTTTCCGCTAAAAGCCTCACTGGTGATAGTTACTGATTGACCTAAACGAACTTTTTTAATATCAGTTTCGTAGACTTCTGCAACTACATACATTTGTTGAGTTTGTCCTAGTTCTACTATGCCTTTATTGCCAATTATTTCTCCTGGCCAAGTATTAATTTTTAGAACTTGAGCATCAATAGGGGAACGGATAGAACTTAAATTTAGCTCGGCTTGAGCTTGTTGAACAGATGCTATAGCACTTTTTACATTTGCTTGAGCTAGTTGCACATCTGTGGGGCGAATTTCGGCAATACTATTAAGTCTAGCTTGAGATTCAGTTAACTGTTTTTGCAAAGTTTCTATAGTTCGTTTTAGACTAGCATTAGCTTCATTAAGTTGTTCTTGCACAGTATCCCTGCGTAATCTTTTAGTATCTGCATCAGAAGCAGAAATAGCACCATCTTGATATAATTTCTGATAGCGTTGATTTTCGGTTTCTGAATTTTTTAGTTCAGCTTCTAAACGAGAAATTGTAGCTTTTTGAGTAGAAACTGATCCTCGTAAATCAGCTTCTAAACGAGAAATTGTGGCTTTTTGGGCTGAAATATCCCCTCCTTTTGCCCCTGCTTCTACTTGTTGAAGATTCGCTCGACTAACTTCTACTTGTCGGTTTGCTTTTTCTAAAGCTGCAAGATTAGGTATATAATTATCAAGAATTGCTACTAATTGTCCTTGACGAATTTTATCTCCTTTTTTAACTAGGAGTTGATTAACTCTTATCCCTGTTTGAGAATTAGGTGCGGAGAGACGAATTACTTCTCCTTGGGGTTCTAAACGTCCTAAAGCAGCAACAGCAGTAATAGTAGGGGCTGAAATGGGAGAAGTAGAAGATATGGTCGGGGATGATTTAGACGTTTTCTGAAAATATGAAAGGCTATAGATAGATATTATGCTAGTAGCTATAACTCCAGCACTTCCTAACATTATCGGCCACAAACTCATAGGTTTTGTGAATGAGTGCTTTTCTTTGTGTACCATAATTTTGTCTTTTAAATTAGGAAATATGACAATATTTCTGACTCTAAATTAGAGACAGAAAAGCCATTACACTTGATAGCATCTCTTGATAACCTTATCTGGTTCAGTTAAGAAAAAAGTAGGTTGGGTTAAGTGACAGCACCACCCAACATTATCAATCATTTTGTTGGGTTTCCTGCCGTCAACCCAACCTACATAATTAACTAACCTGGATTAATTGATAACCTTAATATCCAACAAAATACAACTAATCAAAAATTCTTTACTTTGGTTGACTAAATGGAAAGTTACATAAAATACTTAAATACTAAAATTCTGCCAGGTAATTGGTAATTAGTTGCTGACTATTACCAATTACCATGATCAAAATTTTATTTATTTAACACAACCTCTTTCTCTTTTTTCTTCCGCATGATTGCCAAATATTCGCTGCGGGTTCCGTCTACTCGATAATGATCACAAATTTGACAAAGTTTGAGAAGATCCAAGCGACTGAAGATTTTTTGATGTTCAATAGCGTTGTCATTCCGCCACCGCCAGAATGTGGTTCTATCAATTCGACGATTGCTTTCAGGCCATCTTCTCCGTGATAGAAAATCTACTAATTCATCTTCATGAAATGAGTAACCTTTTGGTAATTTGAGGAGTTGTTCTCGTAACTCATTCAGCGGGATGAGTGGATCTAATTCAGATAGTCTCATGCCAGCAATTCCTTGTAGTTTTTGTAATTCCAATATTGCAGAAGCCAAATAATGCAATAACGTTTAATTGACTAATTTTATGCTCGAAGACTGTTTGAAATTCACAGTCTAAACTTCCCTGATTTAATAATTTAGAGTAAACTTATTTTTTGGGAATTTCAACCTATATGCAACATATTGTTTCATAGACCTTGTTGATCGCACTATCTGGGATTTGTAAAAATTGCAAGCCTCGGATTTTTAATTCTTTAAATAAAGGATTACTAATTTTGCATTATCTCAAATTTAGGACTTAAGTTGATGAAAAAATATATTTTTAACTCCTTAGATATATTTAATAGTGACTTATTTTACAAAGGTGAAAAAATATTTCTGGAGATAGATGTAAAAAATAACTATTTAGCATTAGACACTAATGAACAATAATTACATATTGCACATTCTATTTCTATCCAGAGAATTTGTTATTCTTAGTTATTGTAAAATAAAGTTTTCAATAAGTTGGAACTAATAATATGCAATCTCTATGCAACTTTTGTCAAAATGGCTAAAACTTAGATAATAATTAGTGTATTGGATAAGCAAAGATATTTCTGCGACGACTCTATCAATTTTACATCTGCAAGACTTTTATAAAGTTGCACGTAAGTTGCTTATGAGTTGCAATAGGGTTGTCACCAAACTCAGATTAATATAGGCGAAAATTTAATTTATAGTCTGGAGGATTAATCAGACTATTTCATATTTAATCGCCACAATATTTATCAATAATTTATGTCGAGTTCAGATTTCAATACTTTTAAGAATGAAAATCAATTCTAGCTTAGTTTAATTTAGTCAAAAAACAAGCTGCTATTCACCTCTATATTGCTCGATCAAAAGAGGGAAATATGATCATGGCTGCTTCCAAATTTGAAGCTGCTTTTGCACAGTTGCAATCTGAAATTAGTAACTGTGAAAAGTCTGTACTCAAGATGATAAAGGTTAAAAAAAATATGCCTGATACCACAAAGATGAAAAATGAAATTAATGCTAAATTGCGAACAACTAATGTAGCAATTGTTGGGATGGCTTCTATTTTTCCCCAGGCGAAGAATTTACAGGAATACTGGGAAAATATTATTCAGAAAGTGGATTGTATTACTGATGTTCCGGCTTCCCGTTGGCAAATAGATGATTATTATGATCCTGACCCCAAAGCAGCGGATAAAACCTATTGTAAACGGGGTGGTTTTTTACCAGATATTGATTTTAATCCCATGGAATTTGGCTTACCTCCTAATATTTTGGAGGTGACAGATATTTCTCAATTACTCGGTTTGGTAGTGGCAAAAGAGGCATTAGAAGATGCTGGTTATGGGACATCTCGCCAATTTAATCACGAACGAACAGGAGTAATATTAGGAGTAGCAATTGGTAGACAATTGGCTGTTCCTTTAGGTGCAAGATTGCAAGATCCACTTTGGAAAAAAGTTCTCAAAAATAGTGGTTTATCAGATGAAGATAGCCAGAAAATTATTGAAAAACTCAAAAGTGGATATGTGCAATGGGACGAAAATGCCTTCCCCGGAATGTTAGCTAATGTGATTTCTGGACGTATCGCCAACCGTCTGGATTTGGGCGGAATGAATTGCGTAGTTGATGCAGCCTGTGCGAGTTCGCTAGGTGCATTAAGAATGGCTATTAGCGAGTTGGTAGAACATCGCGCCGACATGATGATAACTGGCGGAGTGGATACGGATAACTCAATTTTCGCCTATATGTGCTTCAGTAAAACCCCTGCTGTTTCCCCTGGAGAAAAGGTAAGACCCTTTGATACTAATGCAGATGGAATGCTATTAGGAGAAGGCGTGGGAATGCTGGTACTTAAACGCCTAGAAGATGCCCAACGAGATGGCGATCGCATCTATGCAGTCATTAAAGGGATGGGTAGTTCTAGCGATGGCAAGTATAAAAGTATTTACGCACCTCGCGCAGAAGGACAAATTAGTTCTTTGGTTCGTGCCTATATAGATGCAGGTGTTTCCCCTGCTAGTGTAGGATTAATCGAAGCACATGGCACGGGAACGATGGTAGGAGATCCTACAGAATTTACATCTATTACCAGCGTTTTTGGCGAAAATAACCCGAAAAAACAGCATATTGCTTTGGGAACTGTCAAATCTCAAATTGGACATACTAAGGCGGCGGCTGGTGCAGCTAGTCTCATCAAAGCGGCTTTAGCGTTGCACCACAAAGTCTTACCACCGACGATCAATGTCAGTAAACCCCATCCTAAACTGAATATTGAGAACTCCCCATTTTATTTAAATACGGAAACTAGACCTTGGGTAAGTCATCCTACCCAACCAAGAAGGGCAGGAGTCAGTGCTTTTGGCTTTGGTGGTACAAATTATCACGTTGTCCTGGAAGAATACGAGCATGAACATCATCACCCTTACCGTTTACACCATAGGCCAGAATCCTTACTGCTATTTGCCCCCACCCCTTCAGAGTTGTTATCTCGTTGTCAACAAATCCAGCAACAATTACAGATTGAGGGTAAAGAAAGACACTATCAACAATTAATTACTGATTCTCAAACCAGGAAAATTCCCGTTAATTATGCCAGAATGGGCTTTGTAGCTAATGATTTAGCGCAAGCTGAGGAATTACTGAAAATTGCGATTGCCGGGCTAAAACAGAAGCCTGAAGCCGAATCCTGGGAACATCCTCAAGGGATTTACTACCGTCAAAAGGGGATAGATCCGACAGGTAAAGTAGTGGCTTTGTTTTCTGGACAAGGTTCACAATACTTAGAAATGGGGCGGGAGTTGGTGATGAATTTTCCCTGCTTGCGCCAAACCTATACGCACATGGATAGCCTTTTGTGTGAGGACGGGTTACAGCCCTTGTCAACGGTAGTATTTCCTCAGCCTGTTTTTGATGAAGCACAAAAGCAAATTCAGTTAGCAACATTGCAAAAAACTGAATATGCACAACCAGCAATTGGAGTATTTAGTGCGGGTTTATATAAAATTTTGCAACAAGCTGGATTTAAACCTGATTTTGTTGCTGGTCATAGCTTTGGTGAATTAACAGCTTTGTGGGTTGCAGGTGTATTAAATGAAGAAGATTATTTGTTCTTAGCAAAAGCTAGAGGACAAGCTATGGCTGCACCAGCAAATCCCAATTTTGATGCTGGAGGAATGTTAGCTGTTAAAGGAGATATTCAGCAGATAACGGCAGTAATTAAAAAGTTTCCCCAGGTAGCAGTTGCTAATAAAAATTCTCAGCACCAAATAGTATTAGCTGGGAAGAAAGAGGAAATTAGTCAAGTCCAAGATATTCTCAAAAAACAAGGCTTTACTACTTTTTTATTAGGAGTTTCCGCCGCATTTCATACACCATTAGTATCTCATGCTCAAAAACCTTTTGCCCAAGCTGTTGAAAAAGTAAATTTCAACGAAGCACAAATTCCCGTTTATACTAATGTTACAGGTGGCTGTTATCCTCAAGAACCCCACGCTATCCAAAAAATCCTCAAAGAACAATTGTTCAATCAGGTATTATTTCAGCAGGAAATTGAAAATATTTATGCTGCTGGTGGTTATTGTTTTGTGGAATTTGGACCTAAAAATGTGCTTACCAATTTGGTAAAAGAGATTTTAAATGATCAACCCCATATAGCTATAGCTGTAAATCCAAATCATACCAAAAATAGCGACAAAACTCTTCGACAAGCCATAGTTCAATTGCAGGTAGCTGGGTTATCTTTGCAAAATTTAGATCCCTATCAAGTCGTAACTAAAATTCCCGAAATTCCTCAACAAAAAGTTTTGAATGTGCGGTTAAATAGTACCAATATTACCGAAAGAACTCAAAAAGCCTTTGCGAAAGCCTTAGAAAATGGTCATCATGTAGGGGTAATATCTTCCCAACCAACAATTAACGAAAATCATCAACCACAGGGTAACGAAAAGCCTCCAACTTCACTCAACGGTAAATTAGAACAAGTAGAAATTCACCCTCAAAATTCTGAAAAAGTTATTCACAGCTTAGAAAATTTCATCACAGAATTTAGCCAGCAACAACGGGATATTATCCATGTTCATGAACAATCTTTGCAAAATCAAACAGAATACACAAAGACATTTTCTCAATTAATGCAGCAGCAGTATTCATTATTGGGAAATAATGAACCTACAGAACATCAATCTCAAACTCAGCAATTAGCAATTTCCAATTCTGAACAGAACATGATGCGGTTTCATGATCATCAAGGTGATACCCTCCGCATTCATGAACAATATCTCAAATATCAACATGAATATACCCAAAATTACTTTCAACTTCTGCAAAAACATTTTCATTTACTGACTTCAGAAAATAAAGTCATCAATTATGTAAATCATCCTCAACCCACTTTTTCTCCCCAAATTCAACAAGACTTAGAAAATGATGAAAAAACAGACTTATCTCCACCTCTTCCTCTCTGTGCCTCCGCGCCTCTGCGTGAAGAAAAAATCATCCCAAATATAGATAAAGCCACCCTTAGTCAAACTCTACTAAACGTTGTCAGTGATAAAACAGGCTACCCAGTAGAAATGTTAGAACTGTCCATGGATATGGAAGCAGATTTAGGAATTGATTCTATCAAACGAGTCGAAATTTTAGGAGGTTTATTAGAAATATATCCCGATTTACCTAAACCCAACCCCGAAGAATTGGGACAATTAAGAACTTTGGAACAAATTGCCGAATATATGCAAACTTTAGTTTCAGATGTCTTAAATCAACAGATAGAAACATCAACCGCAATTATTACCACAGAGGTATTAGTAGAAGTTCCTCAACCGGAATTAATCACATCCACACCTGAAATTGAAGAACAAAAAGCAGAAGTAGAAATTCCCGCAGATTTAAGCGATATTCTGTTAACAGTTGTCAGTGATAAAACAGGCTACCCAGTAGAAATGTTAGAACTGTCAATGGATATGGAAGCAGATTTGGGAATTGATTCTATCAAACGGGTAGAAATTTTAGGAGGTTTATTAGAACTATATCCCGACTTACCTAAACCCAACCTTGAAGAAATTGGAGAATTGAGAACTTTGTCCGAAATTGCCACTTATATGCAGCAACAAGCCCAGGGAATTTCTAATTTATTGACTGAAGAAATAGTAGAGATCACAACAACCACATTTCTGCCAAATATCCGCCGCAGTATTGCCAAATTACAGCAACTTCCCACACCTGATAGTTTAGAATTTTCTCTTCCTGAAAACCACATTATATTAATAACTGATGATGGTTCTTCTACTACTGAAAAATTAGCAGAAAGTTTGACAGCTAAAGGTTGGAAAACTGTAGTTTTAAGTTTCCCTGGAATTGATTCAAATATTCATAAAGGAATCAATAGAGTAGTTTTAACTGATTGGAATGAAGAAAATTTACAACAACAGTTAGAACAGATTGCTGATAATTATGGTACTGTAGCTGCATTTATTCATCTCCACCCAGCAACACCATTACCATTAGACATAGATAAATCCATTCTGCGTCACGTCTTCTTAATCGCTAAATACCTGAAAGAACCACTCAACAAAGCCGCAAAATTTGGCCGCAGTTGTTTTATTAACGTTGCGCGTTTAGATGGTGAATTTGGATTAGGAGAAAGCCATGATTTTAGTGCAATTTCCGGAGGATTATTCGGACTTAGCAAGAGTATTAATCAAGAATGGGAAAATGTATTTTGTCGTTCCCTTGACTTAAATCCAGAAATAGATCCAGAAACATCTGTAAAACATATCCTCGCGGAAATTCATGATTCAAACTTGTTAATTCAAGAAGTAGGATATAGCAAAAAAGGAAGAGTCACTTTAATTGCAGACTTCAGCCCATTACCAACTACTAATTCTCAAAGAGAGATTACCAAAGATCAAGTTTTTCTAGTTAGTGGTGGTGCCAAAGGAATCACAGCCCAATGTGTCATTAAAATCGCCCAGCAATATCAATGCAAATTTATTCTTTTAGGGCGTTCCAGTCCAGAACCTGAACCAGTTTGGGCAGAAAATTGCGAAAATGAAGCAGAATTAAAACAGCGAATTTTAGAAAATTTCCAAGCCCAAGGGGAAAAAGCCACACCAATAATGGTACAGAAAAAGTATCAAGCAATTTCCTCACAGCGAGAAATTCAAAATACTCTTAAAGCCATTGAACAAGCAGGAGGAAAAGCAGAATATCTGAGTGTAGATATTACCGACACAGTATTACTAGAATCAAAACTTGCAGATGTAATTGAACGTTTTGGGGCGATAACTGCCATAATTCATGGTGCAGGAAACTTAGCTGATAAACGCATTGAAAAAAAATCAATTCAGGATTTTGAAAATGTTTATGCAGCTAAAGTTAAAGGTTTAGAAAATCTTCTGCGGTGTGTACCAGCGAGTCAATTGGAATATTTAGTTTTGTTTTCTTCCGTGGTGGGATTTTATGGCAACGTGGGACAATCAGATTATGCCATAGCCAATGAAATCCTGAACAAATCTGCCCATTTAATTAAACATAATTACCCCAATTGTCATGTCATGGCTATTAACTGGGGTCCCTGGGAAAGTGGCATGGTATCATCAGAACTAAAGAAAGCTTTTACAGAAAGAGGAATTGAAGTTATTCCCGTAGAAACAGGAACACAAATATTAGTTAATGAACTAACTACTGCTGATCAAGACACAGTTCAATTAGTGATTGGTAGTCCCTTAATTTATGTTCCTGCAACCTTATCCAATGAGTTAAAAACCTATCGAATTAACCGCCAATTAACATTAGCAGAAAACCCATTTTTACAGGATCATGTTATCCTCGGTCGTCCCGTACTTCCTGCCACCTGTGGGTTATTATGGATGACTAATGCTTGTGAACAACTCTATCCTGGATTTACAGCCTTCGGTTCTCCCAATTTCAAAGTTTTAAAAGGCATAGTTTTTGATGAAACCTCAACAAATGAATATGTTTTAGAAATTCAAGAACTTGCGAAACATGAAAATCAGAAAATAGAATTTTCTGCTAAAATTAGTAGTAAGACATCAGACGGAAAAGTCCGCTATCATTTCAGCACAAATCTAATTCTCAAACGAGAAATCCCCACACCTCCTAATTATGGAAACCTGAACTTTAATCAGGATGAAAATCTCCTCAAAACCAATCAAGAATTATATCAAGTAAATGCTTCTAGCCTATTTCATGGAGTCACCTTTCAAGGTGTAAAATCAGTTTTAAATACCAGCCCTAGTCAGATAACGATTGAATGCTACTTACCAGAACCCACAGCACAGCAACAGGGACAATTTCCAGTGCAAACATTCAATCCCTATATAGCAGATGTCCAGATTCATTCTCTCTGGATTTGGACACAACATTTTCATCAAGTTGGATGTTTACCATCAGAAATCAAGAACTTTGAACAATTTGCAAAAGTGCCTTTTGGTGAGACATTTTATGTGACTTGTGAAGTGCAATCAAAGACAGAATCATCGGTGGTTACAGATGTGATTACCTATGGTCATCAAGGACAAATTTATAATCGCATGATTGGTGCTAAAGGAACAATTTTACCTCGACAAATAGTCAAAGATTAGATTTTTTTCACGCAGAGATGCAGAGGCACGGAGAGAATTAAGAGTGTATTTATCTGCAAATATTTTTTCTGTGTCCTCTGTTTCAGTTAGTTTGTAAGAAAAATGGAGAATCATAATGAAATCAATTGCACGGAATCAAAAGTTAGCAATTGTCGGTATGGATTGTTTTGTGAGTAATTCACCAACATTAAATAAGTTTGAACGTCTGATTTATGAAGGTAAGCAAAATTCAGTTACATCTGAAAATTATCAGCAAACTCCTTTAAGCCGAGAGGTGATCAATTCTGCGCTGGAAGATGCTAAAATTCAACCAGATAGAAAGATAGCTTTAATCATCATTTCTCCCACAGAAAATTCTGCTAAATTAGCTAATTATATTTCTGCTGAATTAGCATTTTTTGCCGAAGAAAATTCGCTTTTATCAGCCTTGGATGTCAGTAAAAAATTATTAATTTCCCAACAAGTTGAGGCTGTTTTAATTGTCGGGATAGATAAGAATTACCCGATAGAAATTAATCTGACTGGATATGCTTTCAGTTATGACGAAAAAGCTCAGAGTATCATAAAAACAGCAGGTGCTGCCGCAGTAGTATTACAACTGTATGAAACAGCCAAGCAACGAAATCATTGCATCTATGCAGTCATTGATGGTTTGAGTGTAGTGAAAGATGCTCCAAATCATCCAGAAACTGTTAAGCAAGCTTGTCAAGAGGCGTTTCAAATAGCAGATGTTAATGCCGCAGATATTGGTTATTTGGAAGTTGTTGCTAGTGGGATTCCTAACGCAGATATAGCGGAAATTCAAGGTTTAATATCGGCTTATCAGACAGGGGCAGAAAATCTGAGTTGTGCCTTGGGTAGTGTGAAAGCAAATATTGGCAATACACAAGCCTCTGCGGGCATATTTAGCCTCATTAAAACCGCACTTTGTTTATATTATCGTTATATTCCCGGTGTTCCCCAATGGTTCAATCCTAAACAGCCAGAAATTTGGCACGGAAGCCCCTTTTATGTAGCCGTAGAATCAAAACCTTGGTTTTTAGAACCTGGTGCGACTAAAAGAATAGCTGCGGTAAATATAATGGAAGAAGATAATATTTATGGACATTTAATTTTGTCAGAAGAAATCAGCCAGATAGAACGCAGTAGTCAATATTTAGCAGAAATGTCCTATTATTTATTTCCCATTGCGGCTGATGATCGTGCTTCTTTATTAACACAAATTACCGCACTTCAACAAAGTCTCACAGATGTTTCTTCTCTATCACAACTTGCTAGTGATTATTTCCAAAAATATCAGCAATATCAACAATCAACTTACGCTTTAGCAATTCTTTCACGACATCCAGAAGAATTAAAACGAGAAATTGAAAGGGCAATTCAGGGAGTGAAAATTGCTTTTGCTACTGGCAAAGATTGGCAAACTCCTCTTGGTAGTTATTTTACAGTTAATCCCCAAGGAAAAAAAGGTCATGTTGCTTTTGTTTATCCTGGTTCTTTTACTTCTTATATAGGAATGGGACGAAATATTTTCCGTCTTTTCCCTCAACTCTATGATGATGTTGTCGTTAAAAGCGTTTATAATCGAGCCGCTGACATTGAAAAATTTATCTATCCTCGCAGCATTAATAAATTATCAAAAAGACAACTAGAAACTATAGAACAAAAATTAATAAATGATCCAGTTTCTATGCTGGAATGGGAAGTTGGTTTAGCGAGATTAATGACAGTAATGCTGAAAAATCACTTTCGCATTCAGTCCCCCCATGCTTTTGGATATAGCCTTGGTGAAACTAGCATGATGTTAGCACAAGGGGTCTGGACTAGCTTTAAAAGTACCAGTGATTATTTGAATTCATCCCCTTTATTTAAAACCCGGCTATCTGGTCAAAAAAATGCAGTTCGTCAGCATTGGGGATTACCTTTAATCCATGCAGGTAAAAGCGAAGAATTTTGGAGTAACTATATTTTGATATGTTCCTCTTCCCTAGTCCAAGAAGTTCTAAAAAATGAAAGTCGGGTTTATATCGTTTTAATTAATACACCTGAAGAAGTCATTATTGCTGGTGAAACTCAAGCTTGTGAAAGAGTTATTCAAACATTAAAATGTGACGCTTTTCCAACATCAATTAATCATGTAATTCATTGTGAACCAATGCACTCTGAATATGATGAATTAGTAAAAATCAATACCTTACCTAGCCAAGCAAATTCAAAAACAATTTTCTACTCTGCGGCAGAATACGCACCCATGAAAATTGATAGTAATTTAATAGGCAAAAATATTGCTAAAGCCCTTTGTCACCAACTTGATTTTCCTCGCTTAGTTAATCGTGCCTACAATGACAATATCAGAATCTTTATTGAAGTTGGTGTTGGTAGTAACTGTAGTCGGTGGATTAGCGAAATTCTCAAAGACAAAGAACATCTAGCTGTATCTCTAAATAGAAGAGGTGTAGATGATCATACCTCCATTATTAAAGCCTTAGCCAAGCTATTTAGTCATCGAGTTGAATTGGATTTATCACCTTTATATTCTTTTCCCAACATCAAATTGGATCAAGATAATGCTTGCGAAAATCAGTCATCTTTTCCAGATACTTCCTTATTAAATTATGAACACAAAATAAAATCCACCCCTAATTATAAAAGTTTAAATGATCATCATGTCCGGCTGGCTAAAGCACATGGATTTTTATTAAAGTCCCGGCAAACATCACTTCAACAACTTAGTCTCTTTCTCCAGCAGCAATTAGATTTGTACAAAAAAATGGTGACCCAAGTTAGAAAAGAAAAGTAGAAATACAGAGTAATTCTTGTGAATCTATTGTGGGATAGGCATCTTGCCTGTCCAAAACATTCAAATTGATGATTAGAGGTTAAATAACGTGGTTAATTTAGAAAACAAATATCAACAACAACTCAAATTTTCTCCTTCAATGAATAACAATTATCAAGGATGGCAAGGCGATTTAAATACTGTGTCTTTTGATGCAGTAAATATTAAAAATAAACTGATGAATTTAAATTCTCCTTGTTATATTCTGAATAAAGAAGGACAAATTGGCATTAGCAATGAAGGCAGTTTATCATATAGTGCTAACGGTAAAACTCAGAAATTGGAAATGCTTTTAACTGTTCCTACTATCGGATTTCATCAATTAGGTGATCCAACTTTTCTAGAGTTCTACGGCGTAAAATATGCCTATATGACTGGGGCAATGGCTCAAGGTATTGCATCTGAAGAAATGGTAATTACCTTGGGAAAAGCCAACATTTTAAGCTCCTTTGGTGCAGGAGGTTTATCTCCTTCCCGGATAGAAACAGCAATTCACAAAATTCAACAAGCTTTGCATCACAAATCTTATGTTTTTAACTTGCTTCATAGTCCTAGCGAACCTGCTATTGAACGGCGTTTAATTGATTTGTATTTACAGCATCAAGTCAGAATAATTGAAGCCTCTGCATTCTTAGATTTGAGTGATAATATCGTCTACTATCGGGCTGCTGGACTAAGTTTAAATTCAGCTAATGACATTGAAATCAAAAATAAAATTATTGCCAAAGTTTCCCGTCGAGAAGTTGCCACTAAATTCCTCCAACCTGCACCCACAAAAATCCTCACCCAATTAGTTGAACAAGGATTAATTAGCGAATTGCAAGCTAATCTTGCCGCGAAGATTCCTATGGCTGATGATATTACCGTAGAAGCAGATTCAGGAGGACATACAGATAATCGCCCCTTGGTTTGTTTATTACCTTCTATCTTAGAATTAAGAGACGAAATTCAACGTAAATATTGTTATAAACAACCTGTAAGAATTGGGGTAGCTGGGGGAATTTCCACACCCCAATCAGCACTAGCAGCCTTAATGATGGGTGCAGCTTATATTGTCACCGGTTCTATTAATCAATCTTGCCTTGAAGCTGGGACTTCTGAATATACAAAAAAGCTCCTAGCTGAAGCAGAAATGACTGATGTCATGATGGCACCCGCAGCAGATATGTTTGAAATGGGAGTCAAATTACAAGTTCTTAAACGGGGAACTCTTTTCCCCCTTCGCGCTCAAAAACTAGGGGAATTATACAGAAATTATAATTCCTTTGCCGAAATTCCTCCAGATGAAATAGAAAAGTTAGAAAAACAAATTCTCCGAAAAACAATTGCCGAAATTTGGCAAGAAACATCTACTTATTTATCCCAACGTAACCCAGAAAAATTAAGCAAAGCAGCTAATAATCCTAAATTAAAAATGGCATTAATATTTCGCTGGTATTTAGGACTATCTTCCCGGTGGTCAAATACTGGAGAAAAAGGTCGGGAAATTGATTATCAAATCTGGTGTGGCCCAGCAATGGGAAGTTTTAATAATTGGGTACGTCATTCTTACTTAGCAGATATCAATAATCGTCGAGTAGTTGATATAGCCGATCAAATTATGACAGGTGCAGCGTATTTATATCGTATTCAAAACTTAAAAGTTCAAGGCTTACAAATGCCAGAAGAATTCAGCCAATATCATCCACAAAGTAGGTTGGGTTGAGCGACAGCGAAACCCAACATTATCAAGAATTTCGTTGGGTTATGGCTAACACCACGCCACGCTGCACGAACGTTCCTTAACCCAACCTACAATTTTCCAATAAGGTTTATAAATATGGCTATAAATAGAAAATTAGGACAGCTAGAAGAAACAATGGAAATCCTGAATCAACGAGCTAAAACATGGAACTTAGTTACCATTAGCCGGATTCAAGGAAATATTCAAGAAACGGTTCTCAGACAGTCTTTAGATATTATTCAATATCGTCATCCTGTGCTTAATGCTCATATTATTAATTCTAGAAATTCCTACTATTATCAGTCCAAAGGTACAGGAAAACTTCCTTTGCAAGTTGTTAATATTAGAGAAAGTCAGGAATGGGAAGCAGTCGTTAATACAGAAATGAATCAGGTAATTGATAGTAGTAAATATCTGCTACGAGTCGTACTTGTAAAAATATTAAATCAGCAGAATATTAATTATCTAATTACAACTACACATCATGCTATTACCGACGGTTTATCAAGCATCCAACTTCATTCAGAAATTTTAACCTACTGTCAAAAAATTACCGCAGGTAAATCCATTCCAGCAGTTACTACGTTAGAACCACTTCCACCCATTGAAAAACTATTACCTCCATGGACAAATAGTTTTAAAGGCAAACTAGGGAGAATTGCTTTATTATTAAATCTCGCACTGCAAAAATATTGGAATCAACCAAAAACATTAGGAGTAGAAAAATATGTTCCCATTTCTCAACGGCGTTGCGAAATTATTCATAGACAACTTAGCGAAGAATCAACACAACAGTTTATTCAGCAATGCAGACAAGAAAACACTACAGTACAAAGTGCTTTATGTGCGGCATTAATGTTAACAGTCTCCAAACAACTGACTAAAAGCCATGAAGATAATATTCGAGTTAGTTGTTTATCATATCTTGATTTAAGAAGACATTTACAACCAGAAGTTAGTCAAGAAAATATGACGGTTTTAGCAGCCTCTATCATGGGATTTTATCGAATTACTAATAATATATCTTTTTGGGAATTAGCGCGAAAAACAAAACATACTCTTAATAAAAAAATTAGCCAAGGAGAAATTTTTCAAATGATATTTCTCGCTAAACAATTGATAAATTTTTCTTTGCTATTCCCGAATCAAGTATCTGCTACAGTTTCAGTTTCTAACGTTGGTAAAGTTAATATTCCCCATACCTATGGTGAATTAGAACTAGAAGAAATAAGTTTTGTTGGTTCTCATGCTTTATATGCAGGAATGTTTATTGTTCACGCTGCTACTTTTCAAGAAAAAATGACTTTAAATTTTGTTTTTTCTCAGCCTGCACTTAATCGCCAAACCATGGAAAAACTTGTTGATAATTGCATTGATTATATCATGAATATCTCATCTCATTACTTAATACCAGGAGGTACATAAATGAATAACAATCTCTCTCATTCTCTACCCGACAACCAAGATAACGCCACTAAAATTCAAACTTGGTTAGTTTCCGAAATTTCCTCTTTACTGGGAGTTAATCCAGAAGAAATAAATATTCGTGAACCTTTAGATAGTTACGGTTTAGACTCAGCACAAACCATAATTATCGCTAGTAGAGCCGAAAAGTTTTTGGGATTTAAATTATCACTTATCCACCTTTGGTATTATCCCACCATTGAAGAACTTTCTCTCAGATTATCTGAAGAATTAGAAAATTCTCAGTCAGAAATTATCCAGATATAACCTCTACAAATTCTGTTTAATTACTGATAAACCAGTTTTTCCTCCTTGATTATTGGGACACTTCGCTAGATTAGGATAGCCTAATTCAGCCAGGTGTCCTCTTTTCTAACTTCCTATTTTTAAATACAGGAAATTTTGTTATGAACGCAGCAGAAATTTTAGCAAAACTCACTCAACAAGGTGTATTATTCTGGTCAGAAAATAGCAAGCTAAATATTCGTTCTCCCAAGGGTGTAATTACTCCAGAAATACAAATAGAAATAGCTACATATAAAGAAGATATTTTAGCATTAATCCAGGAAATGAATGTTACTAATAATTATGCCCATGAACCTTTAACTCAAGGTATTAGTTTACAAACTATTGGTAAATTAATTGGTGGCTTTTCTGGAGAATCACCCACAGGATATCAAGCACCAATTATTAATCCTCAATTCATGGCTGAAAACTTAAAAGTTACTTTTAGACCTTTACCCGATAATTATCATCATCAAGTTATTGTCAGATTTCGCCAACAATTAATTTTCTATTTGCAAAAGCATGGTGTGAAAGTAATTCCCTGGAAAGAAGCCACAACCGAATTAAAACATACCATTAAAATCCCCATTATTAACTGGCAGAAATCTTTAAAAATGCAGAGTGTCAGAGCAGATATTGATGCTGTAATAGACGTAGAAAGACCAAACTCATGGTTAAGAAAATTAGGAATATTTATAGCTGAGGCTTGGTATAAGTTATCTTATACATGGTTGAAAGAAAAACAGCAAATGTCCGTTATTGAAATTGCTAAATTAAGTAGTTGGGCTGAAGATCATGCTGCCAAATATGTCGAAGATCCGACAAATACACAAGTAATAATTCTCACTGATATAGATGCTGAATTTGTTAATCCACTCACACCTTATTCAGAAAAAATTCGCATTGGTATCAATACACTAATTAAAACCTTTTCCGAAATTGTTATTGGTGTATCTGATGAAAAATTTTCTATTTTGAATATGAATCTTTCTGATTCTAAATTCGCTCCCAATGAAATTGAAAATTTTGCTTTAAAATCACTTATTCCTAAAGTATTTGTCCCCATTACTCCATTATTAATTAGTCGCTTTGAACTAGGAGAATATAATCCTCATCTATCAAACTATGCCGGAAAGCTGGTAAAATTAGGGCAAGAATTAGCATCTACAGGTTTATTTCCCGCCGGATTTAAATTAGATGAAGTTATTAAAAGAAAATCCCATAGAGACATTGTTAATGTTATCGTTAATGGCAGAACAGGAGTATCTTATGGTTTTGTGGCTTATGCTGAACCTCCTCATTATGTCGGTAAACCAGAAATCACTATTGATGAATGGGAAAATTTATTACCTGTGGTCGGATTTAGTAATTATGAACTTCGCCAAAATGAAAAAGGTAGACGTTTTATTAAACTAAATATCAAAGCTGAAGATAGATTTAAGCAAATACCTGATATTTGGTTAGTTAGTTCTCGTTCTGGGGCAAATAAAACAGACTTAAACATTGATTCTGATATTCTTCGCATTGGGTTACAAGATAAATTACATCTGCAATTACCATTAGGAAGTAATTCAAAAAAAACAGATATCAAACCTTCCTATGATATCTATGTCATGTTAGCTATTAGTTTAGCTGCGGCTTTATATACACCAGAATTAATCGCCAATGGTGCGCCCATAGTTCACTTTCATGGCTATCCTAGTTTTGATTGGTTTCAAGAAAATGAATATTGTGTAGGAATGAATAATCCTTCTGTACCTTGTGGAACTTATGAATCAGGGGTTTTCAACTTTCTAGGAATTGCTGATTTAGGTGATCAAATAATAAATGATGTCAATTTAATTAGCTTAGTAGAACCAGATCATGGCACAAATTTTATTGCCAGTGATTTAGAATATTTAGTAAATAGGTTAAAAGCTGGGTGCGTAACTGGACAAATTGAACTAGGTGGGAAAAATTTTCCTTCTCTTAAGAATCGGTAACAGGGAAGAGGCAGAGGGGGGGGAAATTTCCTTCTTCTTCCTTCCTTTCTTCATTCTGACTCCTGACTCCTGACTCCTGACTCCTGACTCCTACTTATATGCCGGCTGGATAAATGTCCATCTTTGCGCCGTTGGGTGAGAATTGTGGCAGGATAGAAAGAAGCCTGTGCAACATCACAGACTTAAAAGGGTGTTGTTTTGCATCAGAAACCGTCAAGAAGATTGTTAGTTTCGCACTGTCAACGAAAAATTTGGCGGAACGGATATACTATCCTCTGAATGTTAGTGAATTGCAGAACAAGCTATAGCGGTTGTCAGTTGCATGAAAACATCCAGTTATCATCAAACTTTTCAGCCTGTTCCCCGTTCCCGGCTACATATACTCCCCACCCTGACTAGGAAATGAATCCAGAAAACTCAGAAACTTACATAAATCATCCAACTTGGGGTTTACTCTATAGGATCTGTATGGTTGATGAGAACCAGGATCTGTTTACCACACTCTACGCCCAACGCTTATTTTTTCTGGTAACAACTGAACTAAAAGTCCTGAAATTTCAGCCAATTGGCCGGACTGAAGCCAGAATGATGCTGGAAAATCGCCTACGGACTTTGCGCCGCAGTGGTAATTCTCAAGAGTACGAGCAACTTCAAGGTGTATTTCAGCGCACATTCCAATGAGTAGTTCACTTAGCGATCGCCTTACTCAAATTCGCGCCTCACTCCCATCTACAGTGAGGTTGATTGCTGTTACAAAAAGAGTATCTACCGAATTAATGCGGGAAGCATACACCGCAGGAGTTCGTGATTTTGCCGAAAGTCGCATCCAAGAAGCTGCCAGTAAACAAGCCGAATTGCAAGATCTATCGGATATTACCTGGCACTTAATTGGACATCTCCAAACGAACAAGGCCAGAAAAGCCTTAGAACTATTTCAATGGATTCACTCCGTTGATAACTTGCCGCTGGCACAACGCTTAAATACTCTAGCGCAAGAACTGGGAGTGAATCCGAATGTATGCTTACAAGTCAAAATTCTCCCCGACGCGAATAAATCTGGTTGGATGGTTCCAGAATTATTAGCTGACTTGGCAGCACTCAACCAATGTCAAAATTTACAAATTCAAGGTTTGATGACAATTCCGCCGCAAGGGTTGGCGGATGCAGAAATTTTAACACTATTTAATAGTACATACAAATTAGCACAAACCATCAAATCACAAAATTGGCCAAATATTACAATGCAGCAATTATCAATGGGTATGTCTGGAGATTACCAATTGGCAGTGCAAGCAGGGGCAACAATGGTGCGATTAGGTACAATTTTGTTTGGTGAACGAGTCTAGACATAGCTGTAGTCATACTTCCAGACGGCATGATTAACACTCGGTTGAGAATTTACTACCAAGTATTGATAATTGTCAAAGAATATAATAGTCTCATAAGTAATGCTTAATTGCAAAGGTGGTCAGACCCCCTTTATTTTTAATGATCATTAGGCTACAATTTTAACTCAATGTTACAAATTCGTTAATGTGCAGGCATTAACATGAGTATCTGTTGATAATTGAGAATTTGTACTAAAGAGTAAAATCAGTAGTACAATTGCTACGTCCAACATCTACTATAGTTACGACTACTGCCTAAAAGTAACTTTAATGTAACTTATAGCCAGGAAAATTAGGGGAATTTTAATCCAGGAGCGTACAACATGAGTAATATATTTTCCAAACTCAGGGACTTTGTCGGTTTGAATGAGCAGGTAGAATACGAATACTACGAAGAAGAGGCAGAAACAGCCAATAATTATCAGAATATCTATCAGCAAGAAAATCCTCAACCAGCGCCACAGGAAGCCACTCCTGCCAATCGGCGTTGGCGGGAAAATCCACCTACCAGTACAGAAGAAGTAGCTGCAACAGTATCCAAACCTATGAGTAACGTTATTGGTATGCCAGGCGCAATTAATGGAATCTCTGAAGTTCTAGTCCTCGAACCTCGCACATTTGAAGAAATGCCCCAAGCGATTCAAGCACTGCGCGAACGCAAATCAGTAGTATTAAATTTGACCATTATGGACCCCGACCAAGCTCAACGTGCAGTTGACTTTGTTGCCGGTGGTACTTATGCCTTAGACGGACATCAAGAACGAATTGGTGAAAGCATCTTCTTGTTTACTCCCAGTTGCGTGCAAGTTAGCACTCAAGGTGGTTTAATACATGAAGTGCCTATCAGCCAAGCTCGTCCCGCTCGTCCCGCAGCTACAGCAGCAACGACCGCTTGGGGAAATGAACCCACTCGGATGGCACAGTAAGGTAAATTAGTCATTAGTTCTGATAATTAATTGACAGACCACTAGTGACTAATGAAAATGAATATAAAATTTGGCTTAATTGGGGGTGGGGTAATGGGAGAAGCTCTATTATCCCGTCTTGTTATCAGTGGCATTTATCAAGGATCAGAAATCATCGTCAGTGAACCCCAGGCTGAACGTCGCGGCTATTTAGAGCAGCAATATGGGGTGGTTGTAACTACGGATAATAGCCTGGTGTTAGGGGCAGCAAAAACAGCGGTGATGTTGGCAATCAAACCCCAAATATTTAGTGCTGTAGCCCAAGAATTAGCAGATATCCTGCCCACAGAACATTCACCCCTGATCATTTCTATCCTCGCGGGTGTAACTTTAAAACAATTGGAAGCAGCCTTTCCCCAAGTTCCCATAATTCGGGCTATGCCTAACACTCCCGCTACAGTAGGTGCAGGTGTAACCGCAATTTCTTTAGGTGCTTATACTCATCTCCATCACCAACAAACAGCACAGCAGATTTTTACCGCTGTGGGGGAAGTTGTGGAAGTATCGGAAAGTCTCATGGATGCAGTGACAGGATTATCTGGTAGTGGACCTGCTTATGTGGCATTGATGATCGAAGCTTTAGCCGATGGGGGTGTGGCTGTGGGTTTACCAAGAGCGATCGCTCAACAACTAGCTGTACAAACGGTCTTAGGAACAGCCACACTGTTACAAGAAACAAAAATCCACCCCGCTGAACTCAAGGATAGAGTTACCAGTCCTGGGGGGACAACCATTGCCGGTGTTAGCGCCTTGGAAAAAGCCGGTTTTCGTTCCGCTGTTATTGAAGCTGTGAAAGCCTCGAAAGAACGCGCTCAAGAATTGGGGAAAGGGTGATAAGTGAGGTTGTTGATCCAATCTACCAGTAAAATCATAACTCACATTTACTGTTCATATACTTCGCTGCGATGAGCGATAGCCACAACAAATACCTGCACCACTTCATCCTCTATCGAATAGATTACCCTGTAGTCGCCGATTCGGTAGCGATAGTACCCTGCATAATCTCCCTTGAGGGCTTTGATGTTAGGGTGCGACTGGGGGGTTTGCTCTAACTGCTGTAAACATCGGGCAATTTTCTTTGCTAGGGCTTTATCAGCATTAACATAAACCTTTTGGGCATCGGGATGGAGAACAACTTCATACATCAGAGCGAAGGGTTCTCCAGTTTGTGTAATGGGTTTTAGGAGTTGTTTGATTTTGCTTAACTCGTTCTAGCAATCCAGGAATTGCTAAAAGTTCTTGGGTTGCAGCTTCGCTTTCAGCATTTGCTAAGTAAGCCGCAAAATCAGCAAGCACTTGTAATCTTTCTGGTGATAGTTGTTTGAGTAAGTCATTAAGCTGATTTTGTAACTCTGTCACGGATACTAAAATCTCTGATGATCTATCTGACCCTGGGGAATTATCCATAGTATTCATTTGCTTGCTTCCCAATTTTAAGGCCTAGTGTTTATTATAAGGCAACCAGTCTCATAGGCAAGAGCTTCATGTATATCTGCTTCTTCAAGGTATGGGTAAACCTTGAGGATATCATTTGCACTGTGTCCAGATGCCATTAAGCAAACGATAGTACCAACTGTAACAAGCATTCCCCGGATACAGGGTTTACCGCCCATTACTTCTGGGTTGCGGGTAATTCTGGTGAGATTTTGCATAGCTGATTAGATTGGAAAACCAGAAATGGCTGCGTTAATCTTTTCCATTATTACTGAAGGTAAAAGACATCTGGTGAAAAAGAATGTAGAGACGTTCCATGTAACGTCTCTACAAGGGTTCTGGAAAACGCATATTTAAATTTGATCACTGAAACGTGCTTAATAACTGATTTATATCCCAATTCAAGATTCATAAAAAAGCTCCCAAGGATATGATTCAGTTTTGTGAAATACTAAATCACCAGTCTCGTCAGAACCTAAGTACATAACCTTTCCAAGATTACGAGGATTAAGTGCTTCCTCAATTTCCTTACCTTGCCATTTCTTTAGATAGAATCTAGCAATAATATAGCTAATGAAATCAGCAAGTTCGAGGCAAGGTTGAGAAGCAGGTTTAACAAAAATAGGTTCGGGAATCTCTACCCCCTTAGCTAAAAATGGGTATATAAGACAACGTTGGCTACCAGAGAAAGCATCACGCGCCCAACCTTGAATTACCTGATCAGCCTTTGTTTGCTTTTCCGCATCAAATTGTAGAACTGGCTGACCTTTTGCTTTTGTACATTCATTAATAACATACATAATAAGCAAAATATATGCATTATCTTGTGGACGTTCTAAGACTGGCTTTGACTTAAAACCTTTCAATGAACCCTTAGCAGTCAAAGCTATGTTGTACATGAAAAGATATTCAGCATGACTTTGAATTAATTGAAAAAGACCTTGAACTGCCAACTGTACCTTCTCAAAATTCCAATCACGAAATACTCTGTGTTTTTTCCGTTCATCCCCAGACCAAAGTTCTTTCATATGAAAAGCCCAACTATCAGGGGCTTCAGAAGGACAAAGCTGTGATTTTAGCTCGCGCAAAGAATCTTCTATTTTCGACATCACTTTAAAGTCAGCACCAACCAGCGAATAAGTGAAGATAAGCTTACCCTGCTCCTCTCTATATGCCTCGTCTCCAAAAAGCATAACCTTTGACTGCATTTGAACTACAGGAAGATCAAGAGGAACAGCCTCTTCACAAAAAGGACATATTTCATAAGTTTTTATAGGAATCCATCTTCCTGGACCATCGTGATCATTGGGTTTAACCGGAATAAGTGGCTCATTACTGAGCTTGAACCAGTTAGGTCTAAATTGCTTTGAACATTCAGAACACTCCAGTCTGAATGCTGCAATATTTTCTGGTAAATGTCTTAGTAAGTTCTGTACTTGTTTGTTCTTATTTTTGTTTTGCTTAATTTCGTGAGTTGCCATGAAATCAACAGTGTGATAGTAGAAATATTCGCAATTGTAGCTTATTGAGCTAATTGGCTGTCACACGTTTCGCCATAGTTTCGCTACATATTATCTCATCAGCTTGATCTGGAGGAAGAGTTTTAGCGATCGCATAAATCTGTTCAGCAATAGTCATAATAGAGTTTTAGATAAAATCAGGTCGGTGAAATTATTTTATCGTAGATGCAACTACTGAGACAAAAATCCACTATGCAAACACTAGCCGTTACTGAAACTATCACCACCATCGCTGAAGCAGAAAAACGATTTGGCATGAGTCGCAATGAATCTGAGGATTTTTTTACAGAATGGCATAATCAATTACCTGAAATTAATCCCAATGACCGCACCAACCTAGAAATTCTCTGGAAACGTTATCTTTATCATCGTTCAGGTGGGCATTTATTGGAAAGTACAGTAATGCTATTACTCGTTTCTCCATTACTTACCGTTGCCGGTTTATATGATCCACCTTTTCGCATCAAAGCAGAAGAATCTGTACAAATAACCATAGCTGATAGTGAAGAAACCCTCCAAGGTCGAATAGATTTACTGGTATTACAAGATCAACTATGGGTAATTGTTTTAGAATCAAAAAAAACCATTTTATCAGTTTGGTCAGCATTGCCACAAACCCTGGCTTACTTAATGGCTAGTCCCAACCCTAATCTACCCAACTTCGGAATGTTAACCAATGGCGACGATATTGTGTTTGTCAAACTAGAAAATAAACACTATGCCATATCACGAGTATTTGCCCCATTGTCTACACAAAGCGAATTAGAATCTGCGTGTCGAGTTCTCCACAAAATTGCCGAAATAGTAAAATGATGAAAAAGTGTAAAATTAGGGAAAGAGGAAAAATACTATGCTAACCCAAACAGATTACGCCCTCTGGATTGAAGAGACAATTAATCTATTGAAAGAGCAAAATTATCATAGTGTTGACTGGGAAGACTTAATTGAGGAGATTGAAAGTTGGGGAAGGAGTCAAAAGCGAGAATTGCGAAATCGGCTCATCACAATGCTAGAACATTGTCTTAAACTTTGTTATTCAGACTATGTTCAAGACTATCGTGGTTGGACAGAAACAATTAAGCGTAGTCAGCGAGAATTGAAAAGCCTATTGGAAGACTCTTCCAGCTTAAGACCGTATTGGGATGAAATATTTATAGAATGTTATATCAGCGCATTAACTACTCTGCGAGAGAACTCTGATTATCAATCTTTTTCTTTTCCTGATGATTGTCCTTTTCCTCAAGAAATAGATCAAATTTTGCAACAAACTTCTTGGCAGAAGTAGTCAGTGTAATTGCTTGGCGAGGTCTCCGCAAAATTGCCGAAATAATCAAATGATTAACACAGGCTAAATAATACCCCTGCAACTTAGTTTTTCATGTCAACCTAGCAAACCACTAATCACGTTATGATAGTAGATGGTCTGCTTAGTAAATTATGATTGAGTGAATTATCCAGCCTCTGTTAATGATATTGCCCCAGAGTCAATATTCCCCTTTGAATTAGATCAATTCCAGAAAGAAGCGATCGCCTCTCTCAATGCTGACCGTTCAGTAGTTGTCTGTGCGCCCACAGGTTCAGGAAAGACCCTCATCGGGGAATATGCTATCTATCGTGCCTTATCTCGCGGGAAACGGGTATTTTACACCACTCCCTTAAAGGCATTATCTAATCAAAAACTTCGAGACTTCCGCGAAAAATTTGGCTTTGATCAAGTTGGACTCCTCACCGGAGACGCTTCCATTCACAGGGATGCACCAATTTTGGTCATGACCACAGAAATTTTCCGCAATATGCTCTATGGTACACCCATAGGTCAAATCGGCATCTCCTTAACCGACGTTGAGGCTGTGGTACTAGATGAGTGCCACTACATGAACGATCGCCAACGCGGTACAGTGTGGGAAGAATCCATCATCTACTGTCCCCGCAGCGTCCAACTTGTAGCCCTTTCCGCTACCGTTGCCAACAGTGATCAACTCACCAGTTGGTTAAATCATGTTCATGGGCCAACAGACCTGATTTACTCCGATTTTCGCCCCGTTCCCCTAGAATTTAACTTTTGTAATCCCAAAGGATTATTTCCGTTATTAAATGAAACCAATACCAAAATTAATCCCCGCTTAGTCAAAAAGGCTAAAAAAGGATATTGGGAAAAAGGCAAAGCTGGTAGACCAGAACCGCCCGGTATTATTTATACCCTCAGCCAACTGCAAGCACGGGATATGCTTCCTGCGATTTACTTTATTTTCAGTCGTCGGGGCTGTGATAAGGCTGTCGAAGAAGTTGGTGATTTATGGTTAGTTAATAATGATGAGTCCCAAATCCTGCGGCAACAAATTGATGAATTTTTACGCAAAAACCCTGATGCTGGCAGGGCTGGACAAGTTGCCCCACTGTATCGAGGCATAGCTGCCCATCATGCCGGGATTTTACCAGCTTGGAAAGGATTCGTCGAAGAACTGTTTCAACAGGGATTAATTAAAGTTGTATTCGCTACGGAAACCTTAGCAGCGGGAATTAATATGCCCGCCCGGACAACAGTAATTTCTACTTTGTCTAAACGCACTGATAATGGACACCGCTTACTCAATGCTTCGGAATTCCTGCAAATGGCAGGTCGCGCTGGTCGTCGGGGCATGGATCTCCAAGGTTATGTAGTGACATTGCAGACACCCTTTGAAGGAGCAAAAGAAGCATCCTATTTAGCTACATCTAAGGCTGATCCCCTAGTTAGTCAGTTTACACCCAGTTACGGCATGGTATTGAACCTGCTGCAAACTCACACCATAGAAAAAGCCAGAGAACTGATAGAACGGAGTTTTGGACAATATATGTCCAACTTGCATTTGCAACCAGATTTTGAAGAACTGGCGCAAGTTCAAGGCGAATTATCGCAAATTCAGTCACAATTGGCAGCTATTGATGAAAATGAATTGATGCAATATGAAAAATTGCGTCAACGGCTGAAAGTAGAACGGCAAATTTTCAAAACCTTGCAAGAACAAGCACAGGAAGATAGACAGGCACAACTGGCAATGATGCTAGATTTTGCCATATCTGGAACTATGTTGAGTCTCAACGACAGAAACGCCATGTCACCCCTACCGATAACAGTAGTGTTGGTTGACAAAGCCGTGAGTGTGGGTGAAACATCTTACTTTGTCTGCTTAGGGCAAAATAACCGTTGGTATGTAGCAACTTCAGCAGATATATTAGATATGTATGCGGAAATACCACGGGTAGAAGTTCCAGCGGAGCTAATACCACCTTCAGAATTGAGCTTGAAACGAGGACAATCAATTCGTGGTGATGAAAGCACGATAGCGATCGCTCAGAGTATACCCAATCCTGAAGAATTTAATCATCTACCGACAGAGGTACAGGAGCAACTCAGTCGCTTAACTGCGGTTCAAGAACAGTTAGAAACCCATCCCATTTATAAATCGGGGAATATTGCCAAAATATTTAAAAATAGAGCGCGTTGTGTGGAACTAGAAGCAGAACTTGAACATTTACAAGAGCAAGTATCATTACAATCCCAACGATATTGGGAAGAGTTTCTCTGTTTAATTGAAATCTTGCAATCCTTTGAATGTTTAGATAATTTAGTCCCCACAAAATTAGGACAAATTGCTGCGGCTATTCGCGGTGAAAATGAATTATGGTTAGGTTTAGTTCTGTCCAGTGGAGAGTTAGATAATATTGGTCCCCATAACTTAGCAGCAGTAATAGCCGCTTTGGTGACTGAAAGCCCCCGTCCAGATACAAAAGTTGACTTTAATCTATCTCCAGAAGCGGACGCAGCTTGGTTAACATTGCAACCCATTCGTCGTTCTGTATTAAAGGTGCAGTATCGTCATGGGGTAGCCTTACCGGTGGGTTTGGAAACTCGTTTTATCAGCTTAATCTCTTTGGTGGAACAGTGGGCATTAGGGGTAGAGTGGAAAGTATTATGTGAAAAAACCACTTTAGATGAAGGAGACGTAGTGCGAATTTTACGCCGCACTCTGGATTTATTATCTCAGATTCCTCATGTTCCTAATTTACCAGATATGTTGCGGCGGAATGCTCAACGGGCGATGCAGTTAATTGATAGATTCCCTGTGAATGAAGCAATGGAGTAATCAGTTAAAAAATCTCTAATTTACAGACCATATTTAAATAAAACCATTGTGGGACGGGCATCTTGCCTGTCCGAGTTGTGTAATTTGAATATGCTATTGCTGACAATCATAAATTTAAGTAGTTATTCTTAATCTGTTGAAAAATCATTAACGCTGTTTTTGAGTAAAAAGGTTAAGTAAATGCAAACGCTAATTAGACTCAAAATTGAAAGATTTATTGAAGATGGGCAAGAATATTTTGTGGCTACAAGTGATGATTTACAGGGTTTAGTTACGGAAGGAAAAACAGTACAAGAAGCTATAGAAATTGCTGAAGATGTAGCTAAGGTATTATTAGATTTAGAGAGAGAGAAAAATCAGAATTTTTATCTCCAAGATTTACCTTCCCAATTTGAATATCCGCTAATTATGGAGGTGTGATGGGAAGATTAGCAGGGTTTTCTGATCGAGAAGTAATTAGGAAGTTAGGAAAACTAGGTTTTGAGTTTTACCGTGCAGCAAAGGGAGATCATGAAATTTGGTTTAATCCAGAAACAAATCAAAAAACAACTATTCCTCATCATCGAGAGATTAAGGAGGGAACACTGAGAAGTATTTTAAAACAAGCTCAAGTTGATGTTGATATTTTTCTGGATATTTAGTTATTAGAGCCAAAAAAATCAAATAGGAGTATTACAGATGTGGTTTACTGTTACATCTCTTCTTGATATTTTACTAACAATGTGGGAATATAATCATAGCCATCAACACCAATAATGGCAATCATTTTGGGGCGATTTTGTTGGAGTAATAATTGGAATTTGTCTGTACCAATTTGTCCTCTAATAATAGTTAACAAAGCCGCAGGTTGTCGCCATTCATCAGAAGCAATTTGTTCTAAAAGATACATTCCCAGACTACCAGTATAACTGGCTTTTTCATAATTAGCAATATGATAATTAGCTTCAGCTAAATATGCTAAATTTCTGCCTTGTAAATACAAATCTCCGGAAATTTGGGCGGCTTTAAAGGCATTTTCTAAATATTTAATTGCTGTTGGATATTGTGCGGTAACTAAATAAGCAATTCCTAAACTACTAAAACATAAAGCTTGACTTTGTAAATCATTTAATTTTTCTGCTAGTTTTAATCCTTGTTCCAGATAGTTAATTGCAAATTCATAAACTTCTGGTTCACTAATTTCTGTTTGCTTGGCTTGCATGACTTCGCTATAACCTAGATTTACTAAAGCGTTAGCTTCTCCAGTTTTGTCCCCGGTTTGTCTACTAAAAATTAATGCCCGTTGACTATAATTAATGGCTTCACCATAATTTTGTTGTTGCACATAAGTCCGACTCAGATGGTTAAGATTGGCGATTTCACAGATTTTATCTCCGGCATTTCTGGCTATTTCTAAGGCTTGTTGATGAAAATCAAGGGAGCGATCATATCTGCCTAAACCGCGCTGGGAATACCCCAATAATGTCAAAATCCGGGCTTTTTCTTGAGTACCTTCGGCAGAACGTAAAGGGGCATCTAAATAATCTAAAGCATCCCGCAAATAACTACCAGAAAATGAGGCGAAAATCCCCCCATAAAGAGGAAAATAAGGACGTTGGGCAAAGGTTCGCAAAATTTGCAGCATGATTTGCGATGCACCGTTACTATATATTAGAGCCTGATTTTGAAAACCACTGGCTAATTGACTCCAAATGACGGCAAATGTTAAAAATGTGGAAATAGATAATTTGGGTCCTGCTTGAATATCATAAGCTTGTTGGTCAAACCAATTAATTAAACCCCTTTGTAAAAGCTGTAAAACTATTGTTAATTCTACCCAATTACTCAAACTAATTTGCTGTTGTTGTTGAGCAAATTCCAAAGCCGATTGTTCTTTGGCTAGAATCTGAAAAAATGCTTGGGGAACTTGACTATTAACTACTTTAGCCCAACTTGCCCAAGGACTATTTTCTCCAGGTACACCTCCAAATCCTAATGAATTTTTGCGTTCATACATCCAATTCAGTAAATTTGCTTGGATTCTTTGCCAAGAAGCGATACCATGATTAATCCCGTCAGCAATTTGCTGAAAATCTTGATTAGCACTGGCAAATTGTTGTAAAGATTTGGCTAACTGTTGAAGTTGAGACAAATTTAAGGGATACTTCAAATTGGGATCAGTAGCTCGTAGCAAAGCCGTTAATCGCTCATCTGCGGTGGCTGTGGTAATTTCCCGCACAGATAGAGATATCGCTTCAGTGGCTTTATTTTGTTCTTGCCACCGTTGCCATTGTGTTTGGATGGTTTTGGCAGCGCGTAAGCTGCGGGTGGCTTTGGCTTTTTTCAGTTCATCGGTTTCCGAGTCTACTTGAGATTGTATCGTATTCAGGCGATCGCTCAAAACTAACTCAAACACCTCCCCAGTCCCGGAAGTGATACCTTTGAGCAACATTTGATAAACCTGCTCTACAGAGCTAATCTTACCCTTGAGAGTGGTTTCGATAATATCGTTAATTAAAGCGAGATAATGCTCGCGTAATGGTAAAGAGTCTGACACTTTAGCTAATAGGGAACATCACAACAATTCTCATTGTAGCTGTTGCAGGTTGAGAGATTGGGAATTGACTGTGATTAAATTCCCATAAACATAAGTTTGAAGACTGAGCGATAGAATCTAAAATAATCACAATTTGGCATCTAAATTACAACAGCGATCGCGCACAGTGACAAAATCTGGTAAATTTTGGATTATATAGGTAAGGCGTTGGAAGTCTATTTGTGATATTTGTACGGTCATGGGTATTGTGTTCTATTGAAATTAGGTGATAAATTTTAGTTTAGGGCAAGATTTATAATATAAGCTATATATAAATGAGGTCAGATTGAGTATGACTGCACCTACAGAAATTCGTCAAAGGGCAATTGCACTCCTGGAACAATTACCGGGAGAATCTTTAATAAAGGCTGTTGAATTTTTAGAATCTCTTTCTCATCAAGCTTTACAGGTATCAGAAACAAAGATATCTGAAACTAGAGAAACCGACTTAATTCAAATTATTCAACGTCGGTTTTCTTCTGAACAACAAGATAGATTAAATTATTTGCGTCAACAAAACGAGACTGGAGAAATTACAGAAACAGAGCATCAAGAGTTATTATTTTATGTTGAACTGATTGAAAAACAAGATGCGGAACGTGCAGCAGCAATAATTGAATTATCTCAAATGCGTGGAGTTGATTTGCAACTTTTGATTAATGAGTTTTTGCCCACCAATATTAGTATTTTCTGATGTCAGAACGAGTTCCCGAATCAATTAGGAGTATTGTTGCTACTCGTGCGGGTGGTTATTGTGAGTATTGTTATTGCTCGGAACAATTTGCCACACAAAGCTTTACTATTGAACATATAAAACCCCGACAAGCAGGTGGTAAAACAATTTTAGAAAATCTAGCCTGGAGTTGTTTTGGGTGTAATAGTTATAAACATACTAAAACACAGGCAATTGATCCAGAAACGGGAGAAAAAATAGCATTGTATAATCCCCGGTTACAAATTTGGAGTGAGCATTTTCAATGGAGTGATGATTTTACACAGGTAATTGGTAAAACATCTTGTGGTCGAGCAACTGTTGAAGCTTTGCGTTTAAATCGTGCTGGTGTTGTGAATTTACGTCGTGTATTGTTTGGTGCAAATCTACATCCTCCACACAAGGTTAAAAGTGATGAGTAGTTTTCATTTTTCACGTTTGCGTTTTTTGATTTCGATGGTGGGTAGTAGTAAAGTATCTTCAATTTCTTTGCGTACTGCATCGCTGACTGTGCAACCACTGTTAAGACAGTTTATTAGTAATTTATTAGCATTGTAATATTGTTGAAGTAGTATTTTTTGTTCATTCGTAAATTGCCAATTGTGACAAATATTGCAATATTTTGTTACCACTTTTCTAAGTTTCTCCGTCCAAATTAAATGGTTGCCATTCCACCATTGTTCCCATTCTTGCCACTGCTCAAAGTCCTCGCTAGTAGTGATTAAATTAAAAGTATGGTTCTACCGTTCCCCTTATGATCAAACATCCTTTTAATATATCCAATTTGAAAATATTAAAACCTCAAATCCAATCGGTGTAGGGGTTTCAGGGATATTTTACCGAAAATATCATAAAGGGAGCGGTAGAGCCAAAAGTATTAATAATTTGCTCAAAGATTTCTTCTAAATCATTCTTAAGTTCAGAATCGTGAGTGATATCCGAGATATAAGAGCCATGTAAATCATAATGGCAATTATAGAGTCCATTACCAAGGTGGGAATTAAAAATTTCTTCAGCAATTTTGATGTCATCATTTATATCTTTCACAAGTTCTGGAATATCAAACATATTAGCAAGTTTGGTTTCCAATTGTTGTAAATAACTAGGATCGCAATCTTCATGGGAGGCTATGGAGTAGTCAGCAACAAGGTCTTCAATAATATATTCACGTTCAAGAGCATCTTTAAAAGATTTATCTATACTATGGGCTAGTTGCCAATCACAAGAGATATTTAAATCATTTGTTTTATACTGTTCTCGTTCAATGAGACAATTAAAATCTAAATAAAAATATAAAGCTCTAACCGCTGCTGCTTTATAAGGAAATTCAATTGATAATACTTTCTGATGCGTCCATATCAAAAAATCCTGTAATTTTTCATCTTCCTCTATCAAATTATCTATTTTCTGCTTCATCAATAGAATCAACTCATCTGCTTTTGATGTCATGGTGGCAACAAGTAAAAATACTTCTTGCCAGTGGGTTTCTTTTATATGTTCAACTAAATTGAATAGAATATCGGATGTACAACTAGAATCTACTATTTTCTTGGCAACCAAATACTCTTGAAATGTTAAATGAGAAAATGACCAAAACTTCTGTGTTCTTTGAATCAACAAACCATGCTGGTTCTCAATTGATTTTAAAACTGCTCGACTATCCCGTTTTGAAGTCTCTAACAACTCGGCAATATACCCCTCTATCTCTTTTTGCTCAAACAGCAAATACTGGGGCTGTTCAAACTTCTTTTCTGCCAAATTACTTAATAATTCCTGTTTCTGTTCTACTGACAAATCTTTGTAAATTTCATCCCGTTCAATTGCTTTTTCTCTGTCCCAATTCTCCAACAGTAACTCTAATGCTTCCTCATACAATTCTAATCGTTTTGAATCAAACTTTCCCCGCGCATGAAATACCGCACAACTTAAATTTAATAAAATTGGCGTAATTGTTAATTCTCGAATAGTTCTATTTTCTTCTAAATACAAATGGTCTACAAATTGTTTCGCTTTTATTAGTCCTTCTCTTGTATTAGAACAAACAGCCTTAAAAAAGTGCTTTACAAATACGTGTACTTGTTCTTTATTAAAATCTTCAACTTCTACAAAAATAAACCTAAGTGATTTCCAATTAATTTTATCCTCTACGCTTTGAGTTCGACAGGTCACTATAAATTTATTCTGCGGATAATTACGAGCAAATTGTTTAATTTTTTTGGATATCTCCCGTCCATCTGTTCCTGATACCTCATCTAACCCATCTAATAAAATTAAGGCTTTACCGTGATTTAAAATTAATTCTGTTTCAGTTTTATCAAGTTGCCATTTTTGAGCTAAATAAGGTTCTAACTTATATTCAAATTTACGAGCATCGTCATCTTCTACAAAATCTCTTAACTTAATTAATATTGGAATTCGATGCGGTTGCAAATTACCCTGATTGCATTCAGTGACAATACGCTGTAGATAAGTTGTTTTGCCTGAACCTGGGTTTCCCAATACCATTAAATTGCTATTTTTATCTAGCACTTCTAACCCAGATACTGGCTGTTGCTGATTTCCTAAAGCAATTCGGTCGAAACTACGATAACTAGAATATTTTTTAACACCATCTGTAAAATCTTGCCGCAGATCATTTAGTTCTAATCTGCGATCGCTACTTATTGCTTCTACGATATTAACATCCACAAACAACTCACCCAAATCTACCGAATGGCTAACACCCAAAAGTGGCATTTTCCCGTGTGAAGTTTGGATGTAGTCGTAAAAACGCGATCGCACTTTCTGCACTAATTCATCAACCGGATTTGCTACCGTTAATTGGACTTTTTTTTTAATATTGGGGTATGTTCTTCTGGGATTCCTTGGAGTGCGATCGCATCACAGCCACCATGATAAGCATCTTCATAAGAATAACCAGCCCCTAGTTCATCATAAAAACCAACAGCAAACTTAATAGCTGCATCGTCTCCAATGGTATTATTCATCCCCACTACATAATCAATATGTTTAACTATCTCATCTGCTTGAATTTCCGAGTAGCAAGCATTGAGAACAACACACTCAAGTCCTCGCTTGGCAAATCGTTTGAATAAATTGGCTAAAGCCTCAGTTGAAACAAGTTGTGCTTCTTCTAAATCATTTTCTAAAACTAATCCATGTTTACCCGAACCATGTCCAGAAAAATGAACAATCTGTGGGGTAAAATCTAACAAGGCACGACGTAAATCATCAGGACGAACTGCCTCACATTGCTGGAAAGTAAACAGTTCTCGCTTTTGCGCCCTTCGCAAACCTTCTTTAATTTCTCGTACTTCTTTATCTAGGTCTAATTTATCTTCATCCGTAGGGCTAGATGCTAGGAATAAAATAGTTTTTGTTTGACGCGAACTACTTTGAAGATTTTCTAATTTTGCCAAGTCCTGAAACTCATCTTGATGTTTATTTGATGAAATTGAAGCCAGTATTTTGTCTATACGTTGCTGTTTATCTATTCCTACTTGCGATCGCGCATATTCCAAAATCTGACAAAGTAATTGTTTTCCACCATAATCTGCTAATTTACGTAGTATCTGCGGTGCAAAAGTCGCCACAGAACCACCCCAATCAATATGTTGCAAAACAGGTGTGCCAGTACCTAACCCAGCTATTAAGAAAGATTGACGTTCTCTCTCAGATTCTAAAAACGGTCTGAGTATTTCCACTAATTCATTAATAGTGCTGGAGTCTAAATTCACCATCGAATCAACCTTTCACCTGTGGTAACGTTGTTAGTAACATCCTCAATAACAAATATACTGTAAAAATACTTCTATTGTCAGTATTAGAGGCACAAAAACTTTTACTCCTGACTCCTGCTGGATTATATCTTCTTGTCATGTAATAAATAAGTCATCATTTCCCCTTTGCCTTTAATTTTAATTAAACCCCGTTTTTCCAGCAAATATTTATCTTTCAACAACTCATATGTAGCTTCACAAATCTGGATATTATCTGGAATACCGTGGGATTCCATTCTACTAGCTGTATTCACCGTATCACCCCACAAATCATAGGGAAATTTCTCTATAATAATCTTTTACAGGTATCCGCAGGACATTCAATTATGCCGCATTTATTTGAGCCATTAAATCAACGCAGTGTTAACTTTCCCAATCGCATTGCAGTTTCTCCCATGTGCCAGTATTCCAGCGAAAATGGCTTTGCAAATGACTGGCATCTCCTTCACCTTGTCAGTCGTGCTGTGGGCGGTGCAGGGCTGATTATGACCGAAGCAGCGGCAATTGAGCCACAAGGACGGATTACACCGCAAGATTTGGGAATTTGGCAAGATGCCCACATTGAAATGCTGGCAAAAATTGTCGAGTCACTACATCATCATGGGGCTGTAGCGGGGATTCAGCTTGCTCATGCTGGTCGAAAAGCTAGTAACACACCACCTTGGGATGGAGGTGGAGAGCTTTCTGAATCTGAAGGAGGATGGACTCCAATCGCTCCCAGTGCTATTCCCTTTAGGTTAGAAAGTCCTGCTCCCAAAGCATTGAGTATTGAAGATATTAAAGAACTGATTGCATCATTTGTAAATGCGGCTCAACGTTCCCTAGCAGCCGGATTTAACTTAATTGAAATTCACGCGGCTCATGGTTACTTGTTGCATGAATTTATGTCTCCACTGAGCAATCAGCGGACAGATGAATACGGTGGCAGTTTTGAAAATCGGATTCGGTTCTTATGTGAAGTAGTTCAAGCCGTGCGAAACATTTTACCTGATCAGATGCCGCTGTGGGTGCGGATTTCTGCCATTGATTGGATTAGTGATGGTTGGGATATTGAGCAAAGTATTGCCCTCTGTCATATTTTAAAATCCCTGGGCGTTGATTTAATAGATTGCTCATCAGGGGGAATTGTACCTGGAGAGAAATTTGTCCTTGGTGCTGGTTATCAAACTGCCTTTAGCGATCGCCTTCGCCGCGAAGCTAAAATCGCTACCGGAGCAGTGGGCATGATTACAGAACCGGCACAAGCCGATCAGATCCTTCGCACTGGACAAGCAGACATGGTGTTAATCGGTCGAGAAATGTTACGTGATCCTTACTGGGCAAGGCGGGCTGCAAAGCAACTACGCCAACCTGTATCAGTCCCCAAGCAGTATGATCGCGCTTGGCATTAAGAACATCTAAAACCAAATTAATATGAAGCTGCATAGAATACAATATCAAGAATAATTGACCGCAGATAAACGCAGATAAACGCAGATAAATATGGATGATTATTATTCTGTGCAGTCTCTCAATCCCCATTTTGCGTTATGAGTAGTTACATCAGTGTAACTGGATTGAGAGAAAATAAATGGCTCGTCACCCGACTTTAACTTTTGATCGTGGTACGTTAATTTTACACCCACCACCACGCAGTAAAACTTGGATAGATTATGCAATTTGGGATGATAGAATTGAAAAATTCCGTATTCCGGCAATTAGATACCGTTCCTTAGTTGAAGCACTCCAAGCAGAAGCCACAGATTTTATTGATGAAGCTAAGGCTTTTTATCCTTTAGAGTTGATTGCTAGTTTGGAAATGACTCCCTATCCCCACCAAAATGAGGCATTAGCGGCTTGGAAACTCGCAGGACGACAGGGGGTAGTTGTGCTACCGACAGCAGCGGGTAAGACCTATTTGGCGCAAATGGCGATGCAAGCCACACCGCGCACCACGTTAATTGTCGTCCCCACCTTGGATTTAATGCACCAGTGGTATGCTCACTTAGTAGCGGCTTTTCCTGACGGGGAAGTAGGTTTACTGGGGGGTGGTTCGCGGGATAGAACCGCAATTTTAGTTGCTACCTATGATAGTGCGGCTATTCACGCAGAAAGTTTGGGTAATAAATATGCCTTGATAATTTTTGATGAATGTCACCATTTACCTACAGATTTTAACAGAGTTATTGCGGAATATGCGATCGCTCCCTATCGGTTAGGACTGTCCGCAACCCCAGAACGCACAGATGGTAAACACGTTGATTTAGATATCCTCATTGGTAAAGAAGTTTATCGCAAATGCGCTGAAGATTTAGCAGGAAAAGCTTTAGCTGCTCATGAAATTGTGCAAATTAAGGTTAAATTATCCCAATTAGAACGGGAAAAATATAATCAGTTAATTCAAACTCGCAATGATTTTTTAAAGCAATCAAAAATATCTTTAGGAAGTCTCCAAGGTTGGCAAATGTTTGTGCAAATGAGTGCGCGTTCTCAACCTGGACGTAGGGCAATGTTATCACATCGTCAAGCCAAAGAAATCGCTTTAGGAACAGATGGTAAAATCCGGGTACTTGTAGACTTATTAGCCACCCATTATCCCGAAAGAATTTTAATTTTTACCGCTGATAATGCTACGGTTTATCGCATTTCTCAAGACTTATTAATCCCAGCAATTACTCATCAAACACCAGTTAAAGAAAGACATGAAATCCTAACTAAATTTAAATCAGGTGAATATAATACTTTAGTTGCTTCTAATGTCTTAAATGAAGGTGTAGATGTCCCCGCAGCTAGTATTGCCATTATTTTATCAGGAACAGGTTCAACGAGGGAATATATTCAACGTTTAGGGAGGATTTTACGCAAAGGTAATATAGAAAATAAACAGGCAATTTTATATGAAGTCATAGCCGAAGATACCAGCGAAGAAGGAACTTCAGCCAGACGCAGAGGAGAAAATAATAGTCAGGAAGAAAAACCGCAAAGAGCAAATTTACAAGTTGTTTATAGTAGTGAAAAGAAAAGCGATTTAAAAGCAGCAGAACAGTTAGAAATTAATTATTCAACCGAAAAGAAAGATGTTACCAACAGACCTACTGATACACCGCCAAAACGGCGAAGAAATTATCCCAAAAAGACTGAAACTTGATCAAAAACATTTGAATCTAGCAACTGAATTAATTAGCTTTTTTCAGGAAGCAGTCGGAAAAACTCAAGGATTATTAGAACGTCAATTAGCAGACTTTGAAGGAGATACCACAGATTACCGCATGAAACGGGGTTTAGCTTATATTCTCAAAAGTGGTTTTTGTACATTTGAAGTAGTTAGTCCCCTCGAACCTCCCATGTTAAGAGCAAAAGTATTTGCATTAGCAGCAAAATCCGTTGCTAGTCGAGAATCAACTGATATAATTTTAAATAAAATTGCTGATGATTTAAGTCAAGAACTCAACCAAGAAGTTTTACCTGCTCAAATAAAAAATGGAATTTATGCTGATTTATCAGAAAATAAAATTTTAACTGCTTTTGATGCACCTAAACCAGAAGAAGTTTTACATCGTTATAATTTATCTCAAGTCCAAGGAGTTTTTTATAAAGCTAGTCAATTAGTATTAAATGCACATCGCAATGTTCCCGGAGAATATAAACTCTTATTTCGTTATTTAAAACTATTTCAACTAATGGCTTATATTGAAGGTGATGCTGATCATGGTTTTACAATTAGTGTAGATGGTCCTACCAGTTTATTTACTCCCAGTACCCGCTACGGTTTAGCCATAGCCAAACTAATTCCGGCTTTACTTCATGTCACCAAATGGAGTTTATCAGCAACCTTAAAAACCCGTGATTCTTATACAAACGAATGGAAAACTGGACGATTCACCCTCAATTCAGAATGTGGATTAGTATCCCATTATCCCCCAGGTAAACCCTATGATAGTATGTTAGAAGAATCCTTTGCGAGTAAATGGGATGGCTTAAAAAGTGGTTGGATCTTAGAACGAGAAGTAGATTTAATTCCCATTCCTGGTAGTGTAATGATTCCCGATTTTCGGCTAGTTCATCCAGACGGACGGGTGTTTATCTTAGAAATTGTCGGTTATTGGCGACCAGAATATTTACAAAAGAAATTTGCTCAAGTAAGAAAGGCAAATTGTGATAATTTGATCTTAGCAATTTCCGAAAGATTGAACCTAGAAAAAGCCGGAGTCAAACTAGATAACGTTCCTGCAAAAATTATTTGGTTTAAAGAAAAACTCTTACCAAAATCTGTATTAGCCGTCATGGAATAATCACAATTTTATATGAAACTGTACAGAATCATAAAAATCTGCGTTTATCTGCGTTTATCCGCGTTCAATTAATCATAAACTTAACTAACAACAGTTACAGCCCGCAGTTCTTCTTGAAAGACTCGGCGTAGTGTATCTTCATCTAAGGGGGGTTTGGCTTGATCAAGATATTCTCGTAACGCTTGGTTCATCATTGTTTGATAACCTTTCCCTTCAGCGTCTCCTTTTTGTCTAAACGCTTCCAAAATATCATCATCAATATAGATGGTAATACGAGTTTTACCTTGTTGTGGGATAATCGCACCCCGTTTAGCCTGATCAAAATCATATTCCGGTTTCATATTCACGTCTCTGCATTTAATCTCATAAAATTGTAGTTTTCCGTAGTCAAACGTAGCTATATCCGTCACTACAATGAACCTTAGTAATATCTTTCA